>NZ_JAYGIC010000110.1:0-14379 GCF_034931105.1 Synechococcus sp. CCY9201
GCGCGGCATCCGCCTGGGCCTGGGCCGCCGCCTCGGCGCCGTGGCGGGCCCGGGTGATCTCCAGGGCCATCGCCCTCTGGCGTTCGCGCGGGTTAGCCGGCAGGGCGGCCAGATCGGAATCGGTCAGCAGAGTGAGGTAGGCGTCCACCACGGCATCGGGCACCTTCTCCAACTTCGAATACATCGTCAACGGATCGTCCCGCAGGCCCACCGTGTTGCCCAGGCTCTTGCTCATCTTCTGCACCCCATCGAGGCCCGGCAGGATCGGCAACAGCAGCCCGAACTGGGGCCGCTGGCCAAAGTGGCGCTGCAGATCGCGGCCCATGGCCACATTGAACTTCTGGTCGGTGCCGCCCAGCTCGAGATCGGCCTGTACCGCCACCGAGTCGTAGCCCTGCAGCAAGGGGTAGAGAAATTCATGCAGGGAGATCGGTGTGCCGGAGCCGTAGCGGTTGGCAAAATCCTCCTTGGCCAGCATCTGCCCAACCGTGCTGATGCCCAGCAACTCAATCACCTGGGGTAGATCCAGTCCCGCCAGCCATTCGCTGTTGCGGCGCACCTCCAGCCGACCCGGCGTCTCGAAATCCAGCAGGGCCCGTTCCCTCGGCTGCCCCTGACCCAGCTGTTCGAGATAGGTGCGGGCGTTGGCCTCCACCGCCTCGGCGTCAAGCTGCACCCGCGTGCTGCTCTTACCGGTGGGGTCACCGATGCGGGCGGTGAAGTCGCCGATGATCAACACGGCCGTATGGCCCGCATCCTGAAAGGCCCTCAGCTTGCGGAACAGGATGCTGTGCCCCAGGTGGATGTCGCTGCCGGTGGGATCGATCCCCAGCTTCACCCGCAGGGGACGGCCAGCGGCCTCAGCCTCAGCCAGGCGAGATCCGAGCAGCTGATCAGGATCCGTGGCACCGCCACTGCCGGCCGGGAACAGATCCACCAGCCCACGCTGAAGCCAGCCGGGAAGCGCCATGGTCTCCCCCACTGGCATGGCGCCAACCCCTTGCATGGCTTCAAACCCTGCCTCAGCCATCCTGCTCCCCGTTGCCAGACCGCGGCGGATCGTAGGCAGGCGCGGGCCGCGCTCAGGCGGACTGCGGGATCAGACGGGCTGCGAATTCAGGCCGTCTGATCGAGTTCGCGTTTCATGCGTTCGAGGGTCTGGTGCATCTGCTCAAACATCACTTCGGGGGTGAGGCCGAATTGGCCGAGCTGGGTGCGCAATTGCTCCACGGTGAGCTTGGCCTGGAAATCCTCCGAGAGCTCGAAGCGTTTCATGAACACGCGATAGCGGTCCATCAGCTCTTCCATGCGATCGATGTAGAGCTTCTTGCCAGCCCGGTCGAACTTGCCGTAGTCACTGCCCAGCTGCATCAGCTGCTGGTAATCGCTGAACAGACGCCGGGCCTCGTCCTGAACGATCTCGGAGTCGAAGAAGGCCATGGCCGAGCCCGTTGACGCATTGGCGACGATTCTGGGGTCCCCCCGTTCCCCCTCGGAGGTGCGGATCCACGCACACACAGGTTCAGCGAAACGCCACCGAGGCCTGACAGCGGCTCAAGCGCGATTCAGCATGCCGCCATCGACCAGCCCACCCAACCGTTCTGTGCCGGTCGCCGTTCAGGAGCTCCGCCACCCGTGGATTTCACCCCGCACCTGCCGCGCCTGCAGAACCCTGACCTCAGCAGCCTGGAGATGATCCGTGGCCGCAGAGCCGTGGTCGCCATGGGGAGCCCGGCCCTGCTCACGTTCTTCTGCCACTACCCCTCACAGCTGCGGATCACCGGAGCGGCCACCACCGCCCAGGAAGTTCTTGAGTTGCTGATCAAAAACAAGCCCCACGTGCTGATCGCCACCGACCATCTGGAACACGGCTGTGGCATCGACCTCGTGGTGCAGGCCAAGCAGCTCCAGGCGAAACTGCGGACCCTGCTGATCGCCACCCAACCCCAACGCAGCCAGCGCCTCAAGGCGGCGATGAAGGCTGGATGCAACGGCATCTGTCTCGAATCACGCATCGGGTTCGGCACGCTGCGTGCGGCGATCGGTGCGGTGCGCGGCGGCGGGGTCTACATCGATTCCGGCCTGGCCGATCTGTTCAGGCAGGTCCATGCCGACCACACCCCTCTGCGGCCCATCACCCAGCGCGAGACCCAGGTGCTCACCCTGGTGACGCAGGGCCACTCCAACCCGGAGATCGGCGCCCAGCTGTTTCTGTCGCCGGACACCGTGAAAAGCCATATCCAGAACCTTCGCCACAAACTGCAGGCGCGCGATCGCACCCATGCCGCTGTGATTGGCCTCTGCCGGGGGCTGGTGCCCTGGCCAGACACCTGAAGCCCGTCAGGCGAGATCAGATTCAATGACCTGGCTCGGGCAGGGGGGCCACCGCTAACTTCTGAGCCGTACCGCGCCCGGATCCGCATGGCCAAGGGCCACTGGCTCGATCCCCTGGCCCGCCGTCTGCTGGAGGCGACGGGCCAACTTCCTGCCGTACCCGAGCGTGAACCTAATTCCGGCGGCGGCATCAGGCCCCTGGGCCGGGCGCTGGACATCACAGCGGATCGCATCCGAGCCGTGGCGGCCTGGCGCACACCCGAGCAGAAGGTCTCACCAGACCACCGCCTCACCCCCGGTGACGACAAGCAAGACCTCGGCGTTCAGGAGGCAGAGCAACAGGAAGCCGTGGAGCGGGAACTACTGGCCTTGCGGTTGGCCCAGAACCCCGCCTTGCGTCTGCAGGGGGCAGACGAGGTGCGACGGGCCGCCGCCCTCGGCTGGCGGCTGGACGTGAACCGGGCCACGGCCGCCGACTGGCTGCGGCTGCCGGGCTGCAGCCCGAACCATGTGGATCTGCTGCTGCGCCTCCAGGCCAGCGGGGTTCAGCTCAGCGGCCCTGATGACCTGGCCAACCTGCTGGAGCTGGAGGCGGCCACCATGGCGGCCTGGGTCCCCCTGCTGGACTTTCGCTGGTACAGCGACGCCCCTGCCGTACCGGCCACACGCCCGCTTGAGATCAACCAGGCCAGCGCCGCTGAGCTTCAGCGCGATCTGGGGCTGAGCGAGGAGCGCTGCGGGCGCCTGCTGCGCGAACGCTCCCGGCTGCCGTTTCAGGACCTGGCCGATCTGCAGCTGCGGTTGCAGTTTCCCCCCGCCCTGCTGGAGGGCTGGATCGGCCGGGTCCGGTTCAGCCCCGGTCCCGCCGGGCCCAGTCTGTTCAAGCCCCTCAGCCAGCACCGCAAGCCGCGATGAGCAGCCGCGGCCAGCCACGCCAGGGGGAATTGTTCGCCGGCACGCCGGCCTCCATCACAGGCCTCTCGGCCGCGAACAGTCCGGCAAGACCGGACACCCTGCCGCTGTTACGCCGCCAGATCCTCGCCTGGCAAGGGGCCCTGGCGGCCCACCAGCAGCCCCTGTTCAGCGCCACCGCCGCGGGCCTGGATCCCACCGCCCAGCAGGGCCTCCTGTTCGGCCCAGCGAGTCAGCCTCAGCGGCTGGCTGGCCAGCTGGATCCGCTCAGCCTCACGCCCCAGAGCCTGTCGTTCTGGCGCTGGCCCAGCAGCTCCCACCAGGGTGCCGCCGTGTATCTGGTGATGGACCGGCCCGCCGAAGCCCCCTGCCCCCTGCTGCTCTACGTGGGCGAAACCAGCCGCGCCGACCGGCGCTGGAAGGGGGATCACGACTGCAAGAGCTATCTCAGCACCTACGGCGAGGCCCTGCGCGCCGCCGGCCTGCAACCCCAGCTGAGCATCCGCTTCTGGTGCGACGTGCCCGCCACGACCGCAGCCCGACGCGCCGTGGAGCAGGCCCTGATCCAACAGTGGCTGCCACCGTTTAACAAGGAGACGCGCGAGCGCTGGAGCACCCCATTCACCGCCCTGCAGGACTGAGAGCGCCCAGTTGAGCTGGCTACGATCGCGGCCACGCCCGTCTGATCCGCATGCAGTTTCGTTGCCTCCCCGCAACCTCCGCCACCCCCCTCGGCGACTGGAGCGGCGACACCCTGGTGCTGGGGTTGCTCGCGGGAGATGACGGGCAGCCGTTGCTCGGACCGCTGGAAGCCCTGCTTGGCGCTGGCCTGCGACAGCGGCTGGAACAACGGGCCTTCAAGGCCAAGCCAGCGGAGGTGCTCGCCTTCGAACGGGTGGGCGTCGAGCCGGCAGCCGTGGTCGTGGTGGGGCTGGGCGAGGCGGAGGGATTCAATCTCGATGGCTTGCGCAGCGCCGTCGCCAAGGCCGCCCGCACCGCGGCCGCTTCCGGTGGTCGCCACCTCGGCCTGGCCTTCCCCCTGACCAGCCTGCCGGCCGAGACAACCCCCGCCATCGCCGCAGCGGCAATGGCCGAGGCCGTGCGGCTCAGCCTCTACGCCGACCAACGCTTCCGCAGCGAGGCCGAACCCAAGCCCCGCCCGGACACGGTGACCCTGATCGGCCTGGATGACGCGGCCGATACCGCCCTCAGCCGCGTGGGGGCAGTCTGCGCCGGCGTGGAGCTGGCCCGTGAACTGGTGGCCGCGCCCCCCAACGTGGTCACCCCCCAGGCTCTCGCCGACGCGGCCTTGGCCATCGCCGAGGCCTATGGCGCCGAGCTGAAGGTGCTGGAGCGGAGCGACTGCCAGGCCCTGGGCATGGGGGCCTACCTGGGCGTGGCCCAGGGCTCGGATCTGCCGCCCAAGTTCATCCACCTCACCATCCGCCCCGAAGGCGACATCCAGCGGCGCGTGGCCCTGGTGGGCAAGGGGCTCACCTTCGACTCAGGCGGCTACAACCTCAAGACGGGCGGATCCCAGATTGAGATGATGAAGTACGACATGGGCGGCAGCGCCGCCGTGCTGGGGGCAGCGCGTGCCCTTGCCGAGCTGCGGCCCGCGGGGGTGGAGGTGCATGTGATCGTGGCCGCCTGCGAAAACATGATCAGCGGTGGTGCCGTCCACCCCGGCGACATCGTCACCGCCTCCAACGGCAAGACGATCGAGATCAACAACACCGATGCCGAAGGGCGGCTCACCCTGGCGGACGCCCTGATCTACGCCTGCAAGCTGGAACCGGATGCCGTGGTGGATCTGGCCACCCTGACCGGGGCGTGCGTGATCGCCCTGGGGGAGGAGATCGCCGGTCTCTGGTCGACCAGCGATGCGCTCGCCGCAGCCCTGCTGCAGGCCGGCCAGGTGGGCGGCGAGTCCTTCTGGCGCATGCCCCTGCGGGCTTCCTATCGCAGCGGCCTCAAGAGCCCCGTGGCCGACATGAAGAACACCGGTCCGCGCCCCGGCGGCTCGATCACTGCCGCCCTGTTCCTGCAGGACTTCGTGACCAAGGATCTGCCCTGGGCCCACCTCGATATCGCCGGCACGGTCTGGAGCGACAAGGGGCGGGGCATGGATCCGGCCGGGGCCACCGGCTTCGGGGTGCGCACTCTGGTGCAATGGGTGCAGGCGGGGGCCACCGCCTAGGTTGTAGCCCCTGAAGCCGGATTCCCAGCCCCATGGCCGCTCAGAAGATCCGCTGGTACGCCAAAGCGCAACTGGGGGTGCTGATGCTCCCGGCGGGCCTGTGCCTGTTCGGCGAAGCGGTGATCCGCAAGGGCATCCAGACCCTTGCGGCCTCGGCCAAGACTGTGGACACCATTGCCGATCCAGGCCCCTGGTTCTGGTATGGCACCTTCGGCCTGATCCTGATCAATGCCGGCGTGGGCCTGATGATCGAAAGCGGACTGCTGCGGGGCTACCCGCGCCAGCCCCGGCCTGAGCAGCGGAACTGAAGCCGCAGGGGCGGCCTGTGGACCAGGCCGCCGGAACGTTGAAGTCGACCTGGACCGTTGAACCAGTCAGGCCGCCATGGCGGCCCGACCGGGACGGGGGTTACGAAGCTGCTGCCGCAGCAACTCGGGAGATTCGAGCGCATGGATCTGCCAGCGAGCCCGCTCGCCGCAAGTGGCCAGCAGACGATCAAGATCGTCGGCCGCCTGCTTCGGGCTCTCGTAGGGCCCGATATGCCGGGTCTGCAGACCGTCTCGAATGGTCAGCAGATACATGGGCTGCTTCGGACGAATATGGCCAAACCCTAACCGCAGCAGGCCTGGATGGGAAGGGTGGAAACACCTGCCCGCCAGCGCCTGCGCTTCAGCGGGAGCTCCAGGCCGAAGAGCCACGGGCTCGCTTGCCCCACACGGCATCCAGGCGGCGGTCGCGGCCGCAGGACCAGCGGTAGTAGTTGTATTTGACCGCATTGCGATCGGCATAGTTCTGGTGGTAGCCCTCCGCCGGCCAGAAGCGCTGCAGCGGCTTGATCTCCACCTTCAGGGCCGAAACCGGCCGGCCCAGCTCTGCGGCCGCCGCCTTGAGGCTGGCCTGGGCAAGGTTGGCCTGCTCCGCCCCTTTGGTGAAGATCACCGGCCGGTAGGAATCACCGCGATCGCAGAACTGGCCGCCCTGGTCGAAGGGGTCCACATTGCGCCAGAAGGCGCGCAGCAGGGTGGCGTAACTGATGCGCCGATCATCGAAGCGCACCAGAACGCTTTCCTGATGTCCCGTGCCGCCGGCGGACACCCTTTTGTAGGTGGGCTGGGCCAGGGAGCCACCGCTGTAGCCGCTCACCGCCTCCAGCACACCTGGCTGAGTTTCGAGATCGTGCTCCAGGCACCAGAAGCAGCCTCCCGCGAACACGGCCTCCTGGGTGGCCGCCTGGGCCATTGGTGGAGCGATCGTGAGGCTGCAGCCCCCCAACACCAACGACAGCAGAACGGCAATCAGACGCACGGCGCCACAACAGGCAAAGTTCGCCTCAGGATCGCGCACGCGCAGCCGGGTTGCGGGATGCCTGAAGGCCGCTCGGATGCGTTCAGGCCGACACGGGGAGCGGCGGGCTTCCCTGGGGGATCTGATCGAGGATGGCCACGGCAGCCCGGCGGGTCACGCCCGGCTCCCCGAGGGTGCGACGCAGCCGCCCATAGCCTTCCAGGAGACGCTGGCGGGCCTCGCTGTCAGGATCCAGCAGGATCTCCGCCTCGCGGATCAACGCGTCACAGCTGAAGTCCTCCTGCAGCAGCTCCGGCACCAGACGCTCCTGGAGCACCAGATTCACCGGCGAGATGTGGGGAACGTTGAAACGCAGCAGGTGCTTGGCCACCGCGGCAGTGACGCGGCTGACCCGGTAGACCACCACCTGCGGCACCCCCCGCAGGGCCAGCTCCAGGTTGGCCGTGCCGGATTTGGTGAGGGCCAGATCGGCCGCGGCACAAAGGGCAGGCTTGAGCGCATCGGCCTCGCAGGCGGGAATGACGCGGGCCCGCAGCCCCTCACTCCTGCAGGCCTCCTCCAGCAAGGGCTCGAAGCCAGGCAACCCAGTTGACACCAACACCTGCAGATCAAGATGGCGCCGCTGCAGCTCCGCTGCCGCCGCCGCCATCTCCGGTAGCAGGTAGCGCAGCTCCTGGCGGCGGGAGGCGGGCAACAGCAGCAGCACCGGCACCGTCTCCGCCAATCCCAGCAGACGACGGGCCTCCGCACGGCCAGGCTGGCTGCCAAGGGTGTCCAGCAGGGGATGGCCCACCCAGGTGACCCGGGCACCGTGCTCGGCATAGAAGCGGGCCTCCTCAGGGAAGATCGCCAGAATCCGATCGCTGAAGCCGATCAACCGGGTCGTCCCCCCGTCCCCCAGTCGAAACGCCCACTCCTGGGGAGCGATGTAATAGGTGATCGGCACCTGGGGCCTGTCGCGCTTGAGCCGCAGGCCCAGATTCACGTTGGCACCCATGTAATCGATCAGCACCACACCATCGAGGGGATGGAGACGAAGCCACTGCCGAAGGCGATGCTGCAGACGCAGGGTGGGCCAGATCAGCGGCACCGCCTCCCACAGCCCGATCGCGCCGAGAGAGGCAGTATCCGCCAACAGCTTGGCACCGGCGCGGCGCATGCGGTCACCACCGAGGGCCACGATCTCGAGCTCAAGCCCTCGTTCAGCAGCCTCCTGATGCAGGGCCTGGATCAACAGCGACCCCTGCAGATCGCCAGACACCTCCCCGGTGCTGATCAACAGACGCGTCATCAGCGCTGCGCCGGCAGGGGGCCGCGGCGGCCCGGGCCGATCGAGGCCTCCAGGAAGTCGCAGAGTTCCCTTGGCGCCCCCAGCAGGGAGAGCTGCCGCGCAGCCTTGAGGGCCTCCGCCAGCACCCGATCGCTGCGGTAGATCAGGGTCCAGATCTCCTGGAGCTGCCGCAGCTGAGCACCGTCGTCGTGATCAGCCAGGCCACTGCGCCGCAGGCCGACACGATTGAGACCGCGCACCCGACCGGGATGTCCCTCCACCATCATGAAGGGCGGCACATCCCTGTCGATGCGGCTCATGCCACCCACCATGGCGAGCTTGCCGATGTGCACGAACTGGTGGATGCCGAGCACGCCGCCGATCACGGCCCGATCGCCGATCTCCACATGACCGGCCACGGCCACACCATTGGCGATCACGATCCGGTCCCCAAGCACGCAGTTATGGCCGATGTGGCTGTACGCCATCAGCAGGTTGCCGCTGCCGAGACGGGTGCATTCCTGGCCCGCCGTGGCGCGGTTGATGGTGACGCACTCCCGGATGGTGTTGTCGTCACCCATGACCACCTCGGTGGGGTCGCCGGAGTACTTGAGGTCCTGGGGCTCGAGGCCGATGCAGGCACCGGGGAAGATGCGGTTGCGAGCTCCCAGCCGCACCCGTCCGTCGATCACCACGTGGGGACCGACGCGGCAACCCTCGCCGAGCTGCACGTCCGGACCGATCACGGCATAAGGACCGATCTCGACCCCTTCCCCCAACTGGGCCCGGGGATCCACCACGGCCGTGGGATGGACCAATGTCGCCATGGCTGAGCTGGTCATGCCGATCAGTCCACCAAGGAGAACATCAGTTCACCGGAACAGACAAGTTCACCATCGACCGTGGCCTCAGCGCGCACCTTGCCGAAACGCTTGCGCTTCAGGGCCAGCAGTTCGCAGGTGATGCGCAGCTGATCGCCGGGAACCACAGGCCTGCGGAAGCGCACACCATCAATGCCGGCGAACACGAACAGCCCCTTGGGCAGATCCGGCATCTGGGTGACGATCAGGCCACCCACCTGGGCCATGGCCTCCACGATCAGCACCCCGGGCATCAGCGGGCGCCCGGGGAAGTGCCCTTGAAACTGGGGCTCATTGATCGTGACGTTCTTGATCGCCACGGCTCGTCGGCCGGGTTCGTGCTCGATGACGCGATCCACCAGGGCAAAGGGATAGCGGTGCGGCAGCAGACCCTGGATCTGCTCGCTGCCGAGCACAACGGACGTGGAGGCGAGAGCGGACAAGGAGGGAAGGAGCAGCGGGCGTGAGAATGGATCAGGCGGCAACGGAAACCGCCCTGGCGAGGGCGGCAGCGAGGGCCGTGTGCAGACCGTGGGAGCCGCGGTAAGCAAACACCTGGGCGCGGGGGAGTCCCGCCAGGGCCAGATCCCCCAGCAGATCCAGGAGCTTATGGCGCACAGGCTCGTCGACGAAGCGCAGCGGCGGGTTGAGCCACGTGTCGCCATCGCAGACCAGGGCGTTGTCGAGATCACCACCACGGATCAGGCCGGCGGCGCGCAGCTGGTTCACCTGATCACGGAAGCCGAAGGTGCGCGCTGGAGCGACCTCGCGCACGAACACCTCTGGTGTGAGCGCCACGGAGAACACCTGGCGACCGATGGCCGCCTGGGGGAACTCGATGGCGGCACCCACATGCAGGCGTTCGGCCGGCAGGGCCACCGCAAACCCACTGCCCTGCTGCAGGGTGATCGGCTCACGGGGCGCGGGAGCCCAGGTCGGGACCGCGACTGGGGCAAGCCCCGCCTCGGCGATCGCCTCCACCCAAGGCATGGCGGAACCATCCAGCACGGGTATCTCCTCACCATCCACCAGGATTTCAGCCTGAGTGATTCCTGTTCCAGCCAGGGCTGCCAGGAGGTGTTCCACGGTGGCGAGTCGCTCGCTGTTCAGGCGCAGGGCCGTGCACAGCTGCGTCTCACACACCTGGGAAGGATGCAGCGCCAGGCTGGGTCGCGCCGGATGCTGAAGCCAGCCAACCCGGTAACCGGGCTGCTCCGAAGGCCGCAGTCGCACACGGCCCTCAGCACCACTGTGAAGACCAACACCGGAGCGCTCGATGCTGCTGGCCAGGGTCCAGCCATGGTCGTAATCGGAAGGCCAGATCCCCATCAGAACTTCCAGCCCACACCCAGGTTGAAGCGCCAATCGCCGGTGAAATCCTGGCTGGCCACCTCCAGACGGAGCGGCCCCACCGGCGTGGTGACGATCAGGCCCGTACCGACCGAGAAGCCGCTGCCGGGTTTACTGAGCAGGCCGCCGGGGTTGCCCGGCACATTGGCCTGACTGCCGAAGGTGGTGCCGCCATCGACAAACAGCTCGCCACTGATAATGCTGAAGATCGGGAAGCGGTATTCGATCGTGGCCTCACCGAAGCTGCGGCCCACGCCCAGATCACAGTCGTAGTAGCCCCGCACCGAGTTGGAGCCACCAACACAGAAAGCTTCGTAGGGAGGTAGCTGACCAATGTTAGTGCCGGCACTGAACTGGAAGGCGAGAGCCTGCTTGCAATCGGCGGTTTCACCGGCCTTGGGGCGGCAGCCCTTATACAACTTCAGCCAGTTGACGGGGATGAAGTGGGTGTAGCTGGCCCGCACCCGATTGAAGGTGGGGGAATCGGGACCCACCGAGAAAAACTGTTCACTGGCCAGGCTGAGAAAATTCCCCGAAGTGGGATTACGGGGATCATTGAGGTTATTCATCGTGGCAGCCACGCGGACCCCAACCAACTGATTCTGGTTGGCACAATTGTAAGAGAGGCAGATAATATCGTCGGTTGGAGCCTTGCTATTGTTGTTCTGCAACGATTGCTGGGCCACACCAAACACACGCGAATCGCCTGAGAAGTTGATCGGCGAGACCTGCTGGATATTGAGACCAAGCACGACACTCCAGGGAGCTCGCTTGAAGGGGTTGCCTCCATTAAGCGGACGAATCACCTGGAGATTTCCACCGATCCGCTGGATCAGGACGGTGTTGCCGGAGTAGTCGAACCAGCTGGTTCTCGGATCGGCATTTTCAGCGTCGTTAACTGAATCGAACGTCTTCCCCTGAGGGTTCTTCCTCGAATCGATATTGTAGGCCACCTTCGTGCCGGGAGCCTCATAGAAATCACGCACGCTAAAGATATTGCCGTTGTTCTGACTCTGGAACACCTGCGGCACATCCCGGCTGATGAACAGCCGCCCGCGGAAAGCCGTTCGGTATTTGTCACCCTTGATCCAGGGATCGGTGAACGAGATGTCAGCAAGTCCACCGAACTGGCCATAGGTGAAGTTGAAGGCCAGATCCCAGGCACGGCCGAACAGGTTGGAGTCCTGCACCTGGATCTGGCCGAACACCCCCTGGCTCTGGCTGTAGCCCAGGCCGCCCGAGAGGGAACCTGTCGACTGCTCGACAATGCCAAGCACGATCACCACCTCCCCCGGCTCAGCCGGCACCGGCTTGAGGGTCACCTTGACATCACTGAACAGGCCAGTGGCATAGATGCGCTTGATGTCATCTTCAAGATTGCGGCGGTTGAAGACATCCCCCTGCTTGAGGGAGATCTCCCGGGTGACCACCCAGGGCTTGGTCTTGCCGCGGATCGGTTCACCCTTGTCGTTGGTGGCGGAGCCCTCCTTGTTGAGGAACTGCACCTCCACCCCACCGACACTTCCCTCGCGCACCATCAGCTCCACCACCCCCTCGGGACTCACCCGACCGGGGCCGGTGATGCGGGCCAGGGAGTAACCCTGATCGGCATACCACTTCTGCAGGTCCTGCATGCGGCCCTGCAGGGTGTTGAGGTTGAGGGTCTTGCCGTAATCAGCCGCGAAGGTGTCCTGAACCACCTCCGCCGGCAACTTGGCCGTGCTGGGTTCGATGGTTACTTTCTCCAGCACCGGGTTGGCGGTGACCAGCACCACCACCCTCACCCCCAGCGGGCCATCCACGGGCTGGATCCGCACATCCGAGAACCAGCCACTGGCATAGATGGCGGACAGATCGGTCTGGAGCTCGCTGCGGGTGACTCGGCTGCCTGGGGTGGTGGCCATGGCCGCATAGGCGGCAAGTTCGAGCCGTTCGCGCTCGGGATGGTTTTCAAGGCCCTCAATCACCACCTCGCTGATCAACACGCGTGGCTCACTGGGATCGGCAGGAGCCGCGGTGGTGCCCTGCGGAAACCCAGGAGCAGCTCCGTCGGCGGGCATGGGAACCGCATCGGCGGGAAGGGCGTCGGCGGGAATCGGGAAGCCACCTCCACCCTCTGGGGTTTCGGAGCCATCCTCTGGGGTCTCGGCCGAACGTTCAGTGGGTGTTGTGGACCCTTCAGGGGTATCGGAGGACTGCGGCCGGTCCTCCTCAGAGGTCGTGGCGGCAGGCACCTGTTCCTCCTGGGCAGGCGCCACCTGAGCGATGCGACCGGCCTCCTTCACCTCAGAGGGAGGACGCTCCCCTGCGAGCACACCGGCAGGAACCGCCAGGGCGAGCGCCATCAGGGGGAGGGTGGCGGTAATGCCAGGCAGGCCTGCCATGGTGTCGGGTACGGAGCGGCCAGGCCGCAAATTGGGCTGACCTTACCGGTAGAAGCGCGGTGAAGGACAGACCCCTTGGACCCGTTTGAGGACCTCCCCGTAGGCCTCGATCACGCCACCGAGGTCGCGGCGGAAGCGATCCTTGTCGAGGATCCGCTCATCACTGGGGTCCTCACCACCGGCGCGGAGGTCCCAGAGGCGGCAGGTGTCGGGACTGATCTCGTCGGCCAGCAGCAGGGTTCCATCGGCCGCCAGGCCCAGCTCGATCTTGAAATCCACCAACTGCAGATCTGCCTCGAGGAACAGGGTCAACAGGACGTCGTTGATGCGACGGGCCAGAGCTTCGATCGCCCGGCGCTGCTCGGGAGTCACCAACTCCAGCCGTTCCAGCCGGGCTTCGGTGAGCAGGGGATCACCCAGGGCATCGTCCTTGTAATAGAGATCCAGCAGGGCCGGTTGCAACGGCGTGCCAGCCGCGATCGGCATCTGCCGGCACAGCGAACCGGCGGCCAGGTTGCGGAGCACCACTTCCAGCGGGATCACATCAACCGGCCGCACCAGCATCCAGCGGTCTTCACCCACGCCGCGGTAGTGGGTCGGAATCCCGGCCGCGTCCAGCCGCTCGAAGATCAGGGCCGAGATGCGGCAGTTGAGCGAGCCCTTGCCCTGCAGGGAGGCTTTTTTCTGGGCGTTGAACGCCGTGGCGTCGTCCTTGAACTCGACCGCGACCAGATCGGCCTGGTCGGTGGCAAACACCCGTTTGGCCTTGCCTTCGTGCAACAGGGCCCCGAGGGAGTAGGCAGTCATGGCTGGGGAACAGCGGGCTCAGCCGGATCCTGCCCGGTCGCCGGGACAGGATTCGGCTGGACTGCTGCGGCTGGAGAGGTGGTCGTCGGCTGGTGCCCTCCCGGATCGCGAGGGGAACGCAGCTGGCGCTCCAGCTGGCGGCTGCGGTCGCTGGCGGCGGGATCCTGGCGGCGCAGGAGCCATTCGCCATAGGCGTCGTCGATGCGGCCACTGAGGCGCAGCCGCCGTTCAATCGCACGGCTGGGATCGCCACCCGGCTCTGCCTGAAGCCTGGCCTGATCATCGAGCAGCTGGGTCACCAGCCCCCAGGCCCCCGCCGCCGCCGCCTGCTCCAGGGCCCGCTCGTACAAACTGTCCCGCTCCGCCAGGGGAAGGGTCTCGAGCAGGGCAGCGGCCTGTTGCAGCCGCGACGCGGTGGCAACGCCAGGCACCCGCGAGGCCAGCAGCACCTCGGCGGCCTGGCGGCGACGTCCCTGGGCGATGTAGTGCTCGGCCAGCTGATCCAGAGCCACGCGGGTGGTGGTGGTGCCGTCCGCGGCCTGTTTCACCGGCAGCAGCACGGCCTCGAGGCGAGCCGCATCACCGGCCGCCAGCCGCCAGAGGGCCTCGGCGGCGCGGCGGTGATCCAGGCCAGCGTTGGCGGCGCGCCACTGCAGCAGGAGCCACTGCTGCCGTTCGCCACCGGCAGCGGGTCCGAAGCGATCCAGCACCGCCAAAGCCTGCTGGGGGGCCCGGCAGCTGATCAGCACATGGGCGTTGGCCAGCACCACCGCCAGGGGCTGAGGCGCCGGATGGAGGGTCATCAAGCGGGTGTGAAGCTGGCGCACCCGCGCATCGTCCCCCAGATCCAGCAGGGTGAGACAGGCCTGCTCGATCTGCTCGAGGCTGCCCTTCTCCAGCAGCAAGGCAAAGACCTCGGGCGGGTAGGGGTGGGGAGGCACCCCAGGGGTGGCAGCA
>NZ_JAYGIC010000111.1:0-7945 GCF_034931105.1 Synechococcus sp. CCY9201
AGTGGCCGCGGCCAGCGAGCTGCGCTCCTGGCCTATGAGCCCCAGCGCAACCTGCCGGGCATCGCCGGCACCTCAGGCCTCAGTGCCGCGCTCGCCTTCGGCACCCTCAGCCCGCGCCAGGCCTGGGCGACGGCCCGCGCTGCCCGCGACCTCACCCGCAGCGAGGAGGAGCGCACGGCGATCAGCGTCTGGGAGCAGGAACTGGCCTGGCGCGAGTTCTACCAGCAGGCGCTGTTCCATTTCCCGGAGCTGGCGGAGGGGCCCTACCGGCCCCAGTGGCGTCACTTCCCCTGGGAGAACGACCCCGAGCGCCTCGAGGCCTGGCGGCAGGGGCTCACCGGGGTGCCGATCGTCGATGCGGCGATGCGGCAGCTCAACGCCAGCGGCTGGATGCACAACCGTTGCCGCATGATCGTGGCCTCCTTCCTGGTCAAAGACCTGATCTGCGACTGGCGCCTGGGGGAGCGTGCCTTCATGGAACGCCTGGTGGATGGCGATCTGGCGGCCAACAACGGCGGCTGGCAGTGGAGCGCCAGCAGTGGCATGGATCCGAAGCCCCTGCGCATCTTCAATCCCGCCAGCCAGGCCGCCAAGTTCGACCCGGAGGCCATTTACATCCGCACCTGGCTGCCGGAGCTACGCCACGTGGCCACGGCCGATCTGATCCGCGGCGAGATCGCTCCCCTGGAGCGCTGCGGCTATCCTGCGCCAATCGTGAGCCATCAGCGGCAGCAGGCCCACTTCAAGGCTCAGTACTCGGCCTTGCCACGAAATGGAGCGGAGGCGGTCCCGGGCTCAGTGGACAGGTCGACAAGACTTGCGTGAAGACCACTCCCAGCGGTTGCATTCATCCGGTTCAGCGCCTTCATCGCCGCGCAATGATCAATCGAAAGCAGCCGTTGCCGAGAGAGGGCAGGCTCTGTATTGGATTCCTGGGCAAAGCGAGCATCGCTTACTGGCGTGGCATATTGTCACTGGATTGAATGCCAAGAAAGTCACCTTCTTTGTTGCTTAGCGGTGCATAGCGTCTGCCCATGACTGCAGCAAACTGCCATCTGGAGAGAAGTGCGCGGTTATGAGCTGGGGCTTGATTTTCAGACCCATCTCAGCTTGCCAAGGGACTGATCCGAAGGCTTCCGAATCCTCCCTAGCGAATGCACCACCAGGACCTGCTATCCGATCGACAGGCAGACGACTGGAGTGTCGATTTGCACGTGCCGACCTCGTGCCCACGAATGGACAGATGACATCTCGCAGAGATCGCACTCTCCCAGAGGTCATCGGGCGTTACCGAAAATCCAGGAATTCATGCGATGGTGAGTTGACCATAATTTAGCCTTCCCTGAGCGCTATTCAGCCATCAATCATGAAAGTTGCTCGGCTCCGCTTTCTGCGCAAGGGCAACATGCAAGCCCCCTGCAGCGGGGCTGTCATCGAATTCACCGGGGTCGACCCTGCTGAAGAGCTGGACGCAGAGAGGCTGGCCCGTTGGCTCACGGCGCTTCCCACCAGCCTGAGGCTCTCACCGGCTGATTGCCAGGGTCCGTTGGTCGCTGTGCTGCCAAGGCTGCTTCTGGCCTGCAGCGAACACGCCCGGCTGGAGCAGGCACCAGTTCGGCTGCTGCATCAGGGGCCAACAACCCTCTGCCTCTGGCTGCCTGTCGATGACCCCAAGGCCGCCAAGGCGGTCGCAGCCCTCAGCATTCATATCGTTGAGGCAGTGAGGCGGGGCAACCTGCCTGATGCGACCACAACCAACCACTGGAACGCACTGCGCTCCCGCTTCTGGAACCAGACCCACGCCCACCTGGCCCGGGCGGCCAATCAGCTGGGAATTCCGTTTGCTCTGGTGGACAAGGATTGGCAGCGGTTTCTCCAGTTGGGACAGGGCTGCCACTTGCGTCTCTTCCATGAGACCCTCACCGATCGCACCCCACTCTTTGCCCGCTCAGCCACCAATAAGGAAGCTCTCCACAACCTGCTGAAACATCGCGGTGTGCCTCTGCCGGCCCAGGAAACAGTCGAGACACTCGAGAATGCGCTGGCCGCCGCTGAACGGATTGGCTGGCCAGTGGTGCTCAAGCCCGCTTCCGGTGGCAAAGGCCGAGGCGTATGGGTCGGGCTGAGCGACCCGATGGAACTGCGACAGGCCTGGCAGAGCCAGGAGCAGAGCGGCGAGGGGCGGCAGCTGTTGCAGCAGAACCTGACGGGGGCAGACCATCGCCTGCTGGTGGTGATGGGCAAGTTGCTGGCGGTGGCGCAGCGCCAACCGGCAACGCTCATCAGCGATGGCCTGCTACCCCTGCACAGGCAGATCGCAGTCCTCAACGCTGATCCGGAGAGGGGCGTGGGCTATGAACGCCTGAAGAATCGCGTCCCGGTGGACGGCCGGCTCGATCTGATCCTGGGCGAGCAGGGCTTCACGCTGGCATCTGTACCTCCGGCCGGCACGCGGGTTCAGCTCTCCCGCACGGCCAACATCTCCCAGGGCGGCACGGCAATCGATTGCAGCGCCCGGGTGCATCCCGACAACCGCCGCCTCGCTGAGGACATTGCCCAACTGATCGGTACCGACGTGGTGGGCCTCGACCTGATCAGTCGTGACATCGGCGTGAGCTGGCGTGAAGGCGGCACCTGGCTGCTGGAGGCCAACCTCTCCGCTGGCCTGCGGCCCCATCTCCTGGCCGATCCTGATACCGATCTGTGCCAGCGGATTGTTCGCCTCTGGATGGGTGAGCATCCACAGGCGGGCCGGATCCCCATCGCGCTGATCACCGGCAGCGTCGGCAAGACCACCACAAGCCGCATGCTCGCCCATTTGCTCCTCGATGCCGGGAAGCGGGTGGGCCTCTGCTCCAGCACGGGTGTGGAGCTGGACGGGCAGCTGATCAAGGCCGGTGATCTGGCGGGAGGCGGACCGGCGCAGTGGCTGCTGCAAGACCGCCGGATCGAAGCCCTGGTGGCGGAAGTCGCCCGGGGTGGCATCCTCATGGCCGGCCTGGGGATCGAAAGCGCTGATGTGACCGCCGTGCTCAATGTGCTGGATAACCACGTCGGAATGGACGGTATTCGCTCGCGCGAAGATCTGGCCCGGATCAAGGCGGTCGTGGCCCAGGCTGCCGAAAAGCTGTTGGTGGTGAATGCAGATGATCCTCTGACACTGGGCATGGCCCAGAACCGAGACCCCGCCACTGTCGCCCTGGTGAGCGAGGATCCGGGGTGCAGCGCCTGGCACGCCCACCGCAGAGCAGGACACCTGGTGGCGAGCTACAGCAGAGAGCGGCAGGGGAACATCAAGTTGCACCATCAGGATCAGCAGCTCCTCTCTATCGCTTTGCGCGAGATTCCCGCCTCAGACGATGGGGCCGTCGGCACGATTGCCACAGCTGCAGCATTCTCCGCGGCACAAGCCATTGGGCTTGGCCTCAAGGCAGACCAGATCATCCAGGGGCTGCGAAATTATGGGCTCAAGGCGAGCCATCGCCGCGGGCGGTTTGAAATTCTGATGCGCGAGCCCTGGCAAGTCGTGCTCACCTGGGCCGATGGCCCTGAAGCGATGGCCTCCCTCTCCAGCTACGCCCTGGCCGCCACCGAGGCGGAGCCATGCCGCAGAATGTTGCTCTGCTCAGCCCCGGACACCCGTCCGGATGCTTTTCTGCAGAAGGTTGGTCAGGCCACCTGGGGCTTCGATCTTGTGGTCTGTGCCGCATGGAGTGAACGGAGGAACAGAACTCCAGACATGGTGCCTGCTCTTCTGGCCAAGGGAGTGCGCAGTCTCGGCCCCGACGGGCCAGCGGTATTGGAGTCAGGACTGGAATCCGAAGCAGTGGCCTTGCTGGCCGAGCAGATCCGGCCAGGGGATTTTTGTGTGGTCTCCACCTTTGAGAGTGAAATCATGAGGGGAAAATTGCTCGCAGCCTTGAGCTGATCGAACCCCGGTTGATGGTCGACCCTGGGTATGCCCTGTGAGGCTTGCCACCCACAACTAACCAATCAGGAGGGGACGAAGTGTTTCGATTCGCTGCTGCATGGTTCCGTAGCTGAGCGGCACCGATCAGGCAGGCACAGACACCTTCAGGGCCGACTGAATCACACTCTTGAGAACCTCAATCACCTGCTGCTGCTGCTCCGCACGCAGCTCCGGGAAGATCGGCAGGCTCAGCACCTCGGCGCAGAGGCGCTCGGTGACCGGCAGGCTGCCGGGTCCGTAGCCCAGGGCGGCGTAGGCGGGCTGGCGATGAATCGGGATGGGGTAGTAGATGATCGTGGTCACGCCGGCTTCCTGGAGCTGCTGCTTGAGCCAGTCGCGGCAGCAGGCCTCCGGCAGGCCGAAGTCGGCGCTGTCGGAGGCGGGGGTGCATTGGCCGCCGCAGGCGGCCTGGCCACCGGGGCAGCTGGGGACCCGCACCACGAACTGGTTCCAGCTGTGCCCCGCCGGCCCGGCCAGCGGCAGCTGGATGCCCTTCAGATCGGCCAGGGCCCCGTCGTAGGTGGCGGCGACCCCGCGACGGCGCTCGATCCAGCGCTCCAGGTGGGGCAGCTTGACGTTCAGCACCGCCGCCTGCATGGCATCGAGACGGCTGTTGTAGCCGAGGGTCGTGTGCAGATAGCGGCGCGGCATGCCATGCACCGCCAGCTCCCGCACCGCCTGGGCCACGGCGGCATCGCGGCAGGTCACGGCGCCACCGTCGCCGGCGGCGCCGAGGTTCTTGGTGGGGAAGAAGCTGAAGCAGCCCGCATCCCCCCAGCTGCCCACCGGTTGCCCGGCCCACTGGGCACCGGTGGCCTGGGCGCAATCCTCGATCACACGCAGGCCGTGGCGACTGGCGATGGCGCAGACCCGCTCCATGTCCACCGGGCGGCCGAACAGATGCACCGGCATCAGGGCACGGGTGGCGGGTGTGATCGCCGCCTCGATCTGATCCAGATCGATCAGATAGGTGTCCGGGTCGACGTCCACGAACACGGGTGTGGCGCCCACGGCGCTGATCGCCTCGGCGGTGGCGAAGAAGCTGAAGGAGCAGGTGATCACCTCGTCGCCGGGACCGATGCCCAGGGCCCTCAACGCCAGGATCAGGGCATCGGTACCGCTGTTGCAGCCCATCGCGTGGGGCACGCCGCAGGCCCTGGCGAAGGCCTCCTCGAAGCGGGCGATGCCGGCGCCGCCGATGTATTGGCCACTGCGCAGAACCTGCAGTACGGCAGCGTCGAGTTCCTCCCCGAGGTCCTGGAGCTGCTCGCTGAGACTGAAGGGAGGCACTTGCATGGCGGACACCTTAAGGCCAGTTCCAGCCTGCAGGAACCGCGATTGCGGGGCCTTCAGCGTGCCCAGGCCGGCTCCTGGCCTGGAGGCCATTTGATGTTGCAGCCGATCGAGGCGGTCTGTTCCGGTGCGACGGGCCGGCCGGCCAGCAGTGCCTCGATGGCGGCCCGCAGATCCCGCCCGTCCAGGGGAACGGCGTTGCCGGGGCGGCTGCCGTCCAGCTGGCCGCGGTAGGCGAGGCGCAGATCGGCATTGAACAGGAACGGATCCGGCGTGCAGGCGGCCCGCAAGGCGTGGGCCAGTCGTTGGTCATGGTCGAGCAGGTAGGGGAAGGTCCATCCGTTGCGCTGCGCCTGGTCCTGGAGTCCTGCCGGGCCGTCCTGCGGATGGGTGAGGGTGCTGTTGCTCGAGATCCCGATCAGCTGCAGCCGCCCGCCGTAGTCGGCCTGGAGCCGGCTCAACTCCGGTTCGATGTGCTTCACAAAGGGGCAGTGGGCGCAGAGAAACAGCACCAGCAGCGGCTGGCCGCCCAGGGCCGCAGGCTCCAGCGGGGCACCGGCAACCAGCTCGATGCTGCCGCTGGTCAGGGCCTCGGCCAGTTCCGCCAGGGGCAGGGGGGTCCCCAGCGGCAGCATCGTCGAGGGGGTGAGGGCCATGACCGGGGCGGCGTTCTGACGCCGATGCTGCAGCAGCCGCCCGCCGTTCGGGGAGGATCGGGCCACTTGGATCAGCCCGGATTGACGGATGTCCCGCAGCCCCAGCGTTTCCGTCTGGCGGCTCTGCTCTGCCTGGGGGGGCTGGTGGCGCTGATCGGCGGCTGTGTTCCCGCCCATCGCCATCCCAGCTGGGCCCTCTACCCCCTGCAGCGCCGCGTGCCCCACGACGGCCTGGCGGTGGTGAGCCAGCCCGATGGCTACGGCCTCCATCTCTGGCTGGACACCGACACCCGCCAGGAGGGGGTCTGCAAGCCGCGCTGGAATCCCAATCCGGCTCGGCTGTTCAACGGCAATGGCACGGCGCCGTTCAGCTCCGGGCTGGCAACCCAGCAGGAGTTCTTCGCGGCGGTGGCCCGCCCCGATGTGCAGCGCCTGCTGCGGCGCGAGCTCGAGGCCCTCTGTGCGGCCCGGGCCCCGCGCAGCAGCTTCACCTGGGTGGAACCGCCCCGCCGCCCCCAGGACATCAAGCCCGAGGCCTTCCCGCAGCTGGAGGAAGCCGACCTGCTCAGCGATCCGGAAGCGGTGCTGCAGCAGGAACGCAAGCTGCTCGGCGAGGATCCGCCGATGGGGCCTCCGCCAGCGGGTGTGCCCTGATGCAGCCGCCTCGGGGTTCGGCCTGCGCAAGGGCCTGCGGGTCAGGGCCTTCCGCGGCCAGCGGCGGCCCAGACCCTCGCCTCGGCGCGGCGCCAGTAGCGGCTGAAGCGCCCCAGATCCACCGCCTGCTCGAGTACAATGAAAGGCTCGGGCGGCAGCACCGTGAGAGGCAAAGCGCCGGCGAGCTGGGCCTGGATCGCCGCGAGGCGCGGGTCCACGGCGGCGCTGGTGACGATCCCATCGGCGCCGTGACGTTGCGCGAACGCCAGCAGCTCGGCCGCTGGGTCGCCGTGGCGGATCGTGACCGGCAGCTCCACCAGGCACTCCGCCAGAAAGCCAAGCCGCTTCAGGCTGGGGGGCGGGCCGCTGGTTGTGGTGCCGGTCAGCCAGGCGCTGTCGAAGACGAACAGGGCCGGCCGGCCCGGGTAGGCCCGCAGGGCGGGGTTGGCGGGGCCGAGGGCTTCGCCGTGGATCCAGAGGACCGGTCGCTGGGGTGGATCCGGATTGGGGCGGCTGGTGCCCGTGGGCGCCAGCGGTCCAGCTGAAACGGCGAGGCCGGAGGCAGAGGCAGTGGAAGGCTCTGGCGCCGGGGGTGGAGGGCTGGGAGTTTGCGGAGCCGGAGCTGAAGCCGGCGGCGCCTCAGTGGCCCATGGGAACAGCTGCTGCTGCAGCTGCTCGTAGTCGGCGTCGAAGGGACAGCCTCCGGCGACATCCGGGCCGCCGCGGCGGGCGGCAGGACAGCGGGCGCAGAGGCTCTGGCCGCCGTAGCGCTCCAGGTTGGCCCGGTTGAAGATGTAGGGCTTGCTGCTGAAGCTGCTGGCCACCCACTGCCAGCTGAGGGCGTTACTGGCGGGGTCGCCATCCAGCAGGTGCTGCAGGAACCACTCGGCACCGGCCTGCCAGCGCACCCGGCGCCAGTGCACCACATAGGAGGCCAGCCAGAGGCGGGCGTGGTTGTGCAGCCAGCCGCTGCCGATCAGCTCGGCCGCAAAGGCATCGATGCAGGTCAGGCCGGTGCTGCCCTCTTGGATGTCGGCTGGCAGCACGGCGGCGTAGCTGGCGGCGGGGTGGCCGGTCTTGAGCGGTTCGCGGTCGTGCCAGATGCCGTCGCCCAGCTGGTGCCAGAGGCGTTGCCAGTAGTCGCGCCAGCCCAGCTCGGCGATCAGCTTGGCGGCGGCGGCGCGGGGGGCACCGCTGGTCTCCAGCCAGGCGAACACCGCGTCGCGCACCTCGGCCAGGGTGAGCACGCCGTGGCGGATGTAGGGCGACAGGCGCGTGACGGCGCCATCGAGGGCATTGCGGCTGCGGCCATAGGCCCCTGGATCGATCGCCGCCAGGCGCCGCTCGGCCGCGGCTCGACCGCCACGGATTG
>NZ_JAYGIC010000112.1:0-4258 GCF_034931105.1 Synechococcus sp. CCY9201
CTGCGGAGGCGGCCGACTGGCTCGACCATCCGGCCCGGCTGGCGGGCCTGCGCGACGACCTGCGCAGCCTGCGCGGCCAACCCGGTGCCGTGGCCTCCCTGGCCGAGCTGGTGCGAGGCCTGCTGCCCCCGATCAGCGCTGCCTAGGCTGATCCTCCAGCGCTGTTTGATCGCGATGTCGGATGTTCAGCCCGGGGCCAGCTGCACGTCAGGCAGCTTCAGTTCCGAAGCTCCGTCGTTTGTTGAGGCGTCCGACGCCGAATGGCGTCAGCGTCTCACGCCCGAGCAGTACGCCGTGACCCGTCAGGGTGGTACCGAGCGGGCCTTCAGCGGCGTCTACTGGAACCACAAGGGCAGCGGCATGTACCACTGCGTCTGCTGCGGTGCCGAGCTGTTCAGTTCCGCCAGCAAGTTCGACTCCGGTACCGGTTGGCCCAGCTTCTGGGAAGGTGTCGACAGCGGCGCCATCAAAACGCTGACCGACAGCAGCCACGGCATGGTCCGGACCGAAATCCGCTGCGCGCGCTGCGACAGCCATCTCGGCCACGTGTTCAACGATGGCCCGCGTCCCACGGGCCAGCGCTACTGCGTCAACTCCGCATCTCTGGCGTTTCGTGAGGGCTGACCGCCCCTCTCACCAGGGATCGGTGAGGTCTTCGGCGTCCACGTCGAGGGGATCGGCCGGTGCTGCCGGCCGGCGGCTGGGCAACGGGCCACGCCGGATCTCAGGCTCCCGGTCATAGACCTCAGCCCGTGAGGGCATCGGGTCCAGGGGTTGGGGATCCAGGGGCTCTTGCTCCTGGCGACCGCGGCGAAAATCCTCACGGGGACTGGGGCCGCGATCAAGGTCACCACGGGGATCGGACAGCCGTTCAGGGCCTCTGGAGGGGGAGGAGCGGTACTCCTGCTCGTCCTCATCGAGATAGCGACGCTGACGCAGGGGCTCGCGCTGGCGGCGTTCCTCCAGTTCGACGTATTCCAGCTCTTCCCGTGGCGCAAAGGAGCGGCTGGTGGCGGGTTGGATGCGCCGTTGTTCCTGGGCCGCGGGCTGGCCGGCCGCGAGCTGGTTCTCCACCGGCACCATCGACTGGCGGTAGCGCTCCCGTTCCTCCTGCTCCCAGCTGGGTCCGCCGATGCCGAGTTTTTCGAGCAGCCCCGAGCCCAGCTGCTTGAGCTTTTCGTCAGCGCCTTCGTACACGATGATCCGATCCGGCCCGCTGCTGACCACCTCCTCCACAGGCAGCTCCCAGGTGCTGAGCACGCCCTCACCCAGCAGGGGTACGCCCACGGCACCCAGCACCAGGGTGGTGAGTTCGCCGGTCTCGATGTCAAAGCTGAAGCCCAGCACCCGGCCCAGCGTCTCTCCAGCCTCGGTGATCACCTGGCAGTTGATCACTTTGCTGTAGCGGTCCGGATTGAAGCCCTCCGCCAGGGAGTCGGCCGAATCCACCAGGATCACATCGCCCACCTGGCGGATCCGGTCCAGGGGCATCCAGCGGGGCAGGCCGGGCAGGAAGCGGGTCAGGGGGTTGTCGCGCAGACCCAGGGCCACCACCTCGCGGCGATCGATGTCCACCACCACTTCTCCCACCACCCCAAGGCGGCGTCCGGTGTCGCGGGTGATCACCAGGGTGCCCATCAGCTCCGAGCGCAGCCAGAGCCGATCACTGGGGGCCGAGGCGTTCGGATCGGCGGCGGGGGGGATCGAAGAGGTCAAGTCCGGGGGCCGGTGCTGGGCGGCGGTGGGGCTGGCGACTGGCGTCCAGTCGGCTCATTGTGACCCACGTGCGCGGCTCAGGCCGCAGGCGGCAAACCGACCACCTGGGTGTGGGCGCCGCGGGCCTGGGTGACGCCGATCGTGCGGGTGGACGCGGCGATCATCGGCCGGCGGTGGCTCACCACCAGGAACTGGGCGTCGTCGGCCTGGCTGGCGATCAGGGCCGCCAGGCGCTCCACGTTGACGCCATCGAGGAAGCTGTCCACCTCGTCGAGGGCGTAGAAGGGCGAGGGGCGGAACTGCTGCAGGGCGAACAGGAAGCTGAGGGCCGTGAGGGACTTCTCGCCGCCGCTCATCGCCGCCAGGCGCCGCACCGCCTTGCCCTTGGGATGGGCGACCAGGGTGAGTCCGCCTTCGAGGGGTTGCTCGGTGTTCTCCAGCTGCAGGTAGCCCTCGCCGTCGGAGAGCCCGGCGAAGATCCGACGGAAGTGTCCATCCACCGCCACGAAGGCCTCCAGGAAGGCCTCCTGCCGCAGGGTGGCGACCGTTTCGATCCGCAGCAACAGCTCTTCCCGCTCGCTGCTCAGCACCTCCAGCCGGTCTGCCAGCTCGGCCAGCCGCAGCTCCAGCTGTTCGAGTTCCTCGAGGGCCAGCATGTTCACAGGCTCCAGAGCCTCCATGCGCTGCTGGATCCGAGCCAGTTCGGCCTGCAGCGTCTCCAGTCCTGCCAGCCGCACTTCCTCGGGGATCTCCGGCAGTGGATCCGGCAGGGCCTGCTCCAGCTGGGCCAGCCGCAGGGCTTCGCTGCGTTCCTGCTCGGCCAGGGCGGCCAGTTCCTCGCCGAGGCGCTGCAACTCCCATTGCCGGTTCTGCAGGGCCTGGCGCTGTCCGGCCAGGCGCCCTTCAGCGGCGTCCCGGGCCCGGCGCTGCTCCCCGAAGCGGGTCTGGAGAGCACTCTGCCGGGTTTCGAGCTCGCTGCGGCGCTCCTGCTCGGCCTGTTGCTGTTCCTTCCAGCGACTCCGCTCAGCCACCAGGGTCCGCACCGCCTCCGCCAGGCGTTGTTCGTCGCCGGCGAGGGCATCGAGCTGGCTGGCCACCCGCTCGCTGCTGAGGGCCCGTTCACGGCGCGCCGCCAGCAGCTGGTCCCGTTGCAGGCGGGCCTCGGCGAGGCTGCGATCGGCGTTCTCGAGTTCCTTCTGCAGGCCCTGCCAGTGGGCCCCGTCGCCGCCGCCACCGGCGCTGGTCTCGGCCTGCTCCAGGGCGGCAAGGGCCTGTTGCAGGGGCGGAATGGCTGTGAGCAGGTGCCGCCGCCGCTGCCGGTCTGCGAGGGCCGCCGTCTCCAGCTCGCCCAGTCGCTGATCAAGGCGCTGCTGCCGTTCCCGCTCCGGTGCCGCAGCCCGTTCCGCGGCCCCGGCTTCGGCCTGCAGGGCCGCCAGCCGTTGCTGCTGGGCCTGCAGTTGCGGCCGCAGTGCCTCCAGCTGCTGGGCCAGCTCCGATTCCCGCCGACGGCTGGCGAGGAGGCTCTCGCCCAGCTCCAGCAGGCGGCGCCGCAACGGCTCGGCCTCGTCGCCCTCCTGGGCGCTGCCGAAGCTGAGCTGGCCGCTGCGCTGCTGCAGGCTGCCGCCGGTCATGGCGCCGCTCTTCTCGAGCAGCTCCCCATCGAGGGTCACGGCGCGGCAACGGCCCAGCTCGCGGCGGGCGCTGGAGAGGGTGTCGAACACCAGCGTGTCGCCGAACACGTAGCGGAACACCTCGGTGTAGACGGGTTCATGGCGCACCAGTTCCACCGCCCGACCCACCAGGCCATCGCCGCCAATGGCACCTCGGGTGGTGCCGGGAGCGGCTCCCCGCTGCAGGGCCGCCGCCCCACTGGCCCCGCCGCCGCCGCCTCGGATCTTGTTGAGCGGCAGGAAGGTGAGCCGTCCGGCCCGCCGGTTCTTGAGCAGGTCGATGGCGCGGGCGGCGATCCGGTCGTCGTCGACCACCACCTGGCCGAGCCGGGCGCCGGCCGCCACCTCCAGGGCGAGGCGATGGCGCTCCTCCACCTCCCCCAGCTGCGCCACCGGTCCGTGGATGCCCTCCAGGCCGGCCTCAAGCAGCATCCGCAGCGCTCCGGTGCCGCGGCTTTCCTGCAGGGTGTCCCGCCGGCTGTCCAGCCGGGCGATCTCCCGCTCCAGGTTGGTCTGCTCGACCTCGAGGCGCTGGCGGGTGCGCTGCTGCAGGGCCAGGTTCTCCGCCAGATCCTGCAACTGCCGCTGCGCCTGCCCCAGGGCCTGCTGCAGCTGCGTCTGCTCCTCGTCCAGGCCCCGCTGGCGGGTGGCGGCCTCGGCATGGCTGCCGTCCTGTTGCTGCCGCTCCAGCTGCAGTTCGTCCAGCCGTTGCTGCCACTGCCGCAGCCGTTCCTCCAGCTGCTGCTGCTCGGCCAGCAGCGGTCCCAGCTGGTTCTGCAGGGCCTGGCGCTGCTGGCTGCGCTGGCGCTGCTCCTCCAGCCAGGTGCCGGAGCGCCCCGCCACCTCGCCCAGGCGCCGCCGCGAGAGTTCCA
>NZ_JAYGIC010000113.1:0-2463 GCF_034931105.1 Synechococcus sp. CCY9201
CGTGGGCTCGGAGATGTGTATGAGAGCAAGCCCATGAGCAGCAGCACCATCGGCCCGGCGCAGGACGATCTGTTTGACCGACGGCCGCTGAGCTTCGATCCGGGCCTGAAACGCAACCGCAGTAATCGGCTGCTGACAGGCGTTGCCGGACTGTTTGCCGCCATCGCCATCCTGCCGCTGGTGTTGGTGATTTTCCACGTGCTGGTCCAGGGGGGCAGGCTGCTCACCCTGGGGCTCTTCACCGAGCTGCCGCCGCCTCCGGGCCTGGACGGGGGAGGCATCGGCAATGCGGTGCTCGGCACGCTGGTCGTCACCCTGGTCGCTGCTCTGGTGGCGATCCCAGTGGGCGTCGGAGGGGGGATCTATCTGAGCGAATATTCGATGGGTGGGTGGTTCGCACGCTTTGTGCGCTTCGGCAACGACGTGCTGGCGGGGGTGCCTTCGATCATCTGCGGCGTGTTTGTGTACGGGGCGATCGTCGCCTCACGCATTCTCTTCGACCGCAGCTACAGCGCCCTGGCTGGCGGCCTGGCCCTGGCCGTGCTGATGCTGCCCACCGTGATCAAGACTACCGACGAAGGTCTCAAGCTGGTGCCGCAGGAACTGCGCTGGGGTGCCTATGGCGTCGGTGCTTCCCGTTTCGTCACCATCGTGCGGATCACCCTGCCGTCGGCCTTCACGCCGATTGCCACCGGCGTGGTGCTGGCAATCGCTCGGGCCGCAGGAGAAACGGCTCCGCTGATCTTCACAGCCCTGTTCTCTCCCTTCTGGCCGGAGAGTCTGCTGAGCCCGATCGCGACGATGTCGGTCTTGATCTTCAATTTCGCGATCATGCCCTACGAGGCGCAGAACGCCCTGGCCTGGGCCGCCTCATTCGTGCTAGTGGTGATGATCTTGATCGCCAATCTGCTGGCCCGCTGGTTCAGCAGCATCGCCCAGAGATGAGTTCTCTTCTTCGTTTGTAGTACCGATTTACTCCCCGCCCGATTCCCCCCGCTCTGCTCCGATGACTTCCACGCTGCAAAAACCAAAGGCTCTCGCACAAGACATTTGCATGTCACTGCAGAACGTGACGATCTCCTACGGTAAGTTTGAGGCAGTCCGTAATGTCTACATCGACATCCCTCACGGCCAGGTCACGGCCTTCATCGGTCCATCCGGGTGCGGTAAGTCCACGGTTCTGCGAGCTCTGAACCGGATGAACGATCTGATCCCGGGCTGCCATCTCAAGGGCCGGGTAATCTTCGACAACCACGACCTCTACGAACCCCATGTGGATCCGGTCGAAGTACGCCGGAGGATCGGCATGGTGTTTCAGAAGCCCAATCCCTTTCCCAAGACCATCTACGAGAACATCGCCTTCGGTGCCCGGATCAATGGCTATCGCGGCGATATGGATGAACTGGTCGAGCGTTCCCTGCGCAAGGCGGCCGTGTGGGAAGAATGCAAAGACAAATTGCAGGAGAGTGGTCTCGCCCTCTCCGGCGGCCAGCAGCAGCGCCTCTGCATCGCCCGCGCCATCGCCACCGAGCCGGAGGTGATCCTGATGGATGAACCCTGCTCAGCTCTTGATCCGATCTCCACCCTGAAGATCGAAGAGACGATGCACGAGCTCAAGCGCAGCTACACGATTGTGATCGTCACCCACAACATGCAGCAGGCCGTGCGGGTGGCGGACATGACCGCCTTCTTCAATGCCGAGGCCGTGGAGGGTGGCTCCGGCAAGGTGGGCTATCTGGTGGAGTTCAGTGAAACTGAGCGGATTTTCAATGCCCCGGGGCAACAGGCCACGCAGGACTATGTTTCTGGCCGCTTCGGCTGAGTCAAGCGACCAGTGAATCGGCTCACGATGAAACTTGCTGCTGCCTTGGTCTTCTTCTGACGAGACTTGCTTCACCAGAATTGACATTCAATTGAATTCCGGGTGAGTTGAACCTCCACGATTGACAAGCCTGCGCCCGCTTGCCCATGGATTCCCTCACGATCTTCGGGGTAGCCGCGGTCGCGGTCATGCTGATCGCCTACATCCAGGAAGAGAGGGCGGCCGGCTGGATCCTGGTGTTTGCGGCTGGTTGCCTGGCCTCCGGCATCTACGGGCTTCTGGCGGGTGTCTGGCCCTTCATGGTGGCGGAGATGCTCTGGAGCGTGGTGGCCTATCGGCGCTGGCGGCGGCGTCGGATCCGGGATCGTTCAGCGGCGATCGAGGCAGGCAGCCTGGAACCAGCGCACAAGGGACAACTTGATTAGGTAGCAAGCGCCGCAGCCAGCCCGGACGACTCTAGAGTGGTACCTACGTACCAGGGGCGACGCCATGGCTATGAACCGAATCCAATTCTAGCCTGGAATGTCCGTGCCCCAGTTCATAGATCTCTACGGCACCGAGGAGAAATGCGAGGCTGCCCTTGAGGCAGCTCGCTGGCCGGAGGGATTCCGCTGTCCTCGATGTGGACAGAAGGAGCATGG
>NZ_JAYGIC010000114.1:0-2093 GCF_034931105.1 Synechococcus sp. CCY9201
GCCGCCCGTTCCGCCAGGGCCTTGCGGCGGCGCACCGCCAGATCGGCCAGCAGCTGGGATCGGGTGCGGCCCCGCAGCTGGAACAGCACGAAGGGATCCTCGCTGAAGCGATCCCCCATCAGGTAGTAGACGGCGCTGGTGTGCTTGCAGGGGTTGGCCTTGTCCGGGCAGGTGCACTCACTGCGCACCTCCTGCAGCTTGAACGGAAACAGGCGCTTGCCACTGGCGGCAAAGGCGCGCTCGATGTCCTGCGGCATGATGCCGGCCAGCAGCTGGGCCGACCAGCGGGCCTTCTGGGTGAGTGCCTCGAGCACGTAGCCCCAGTCTTCCTCGCTGAGCACATCGAGCCAGAGCTTCACCTTGTAGGGCTCGGGTTCGGTGCCCTGCACGCGGGCATGCACCCGCCGCCCCTCGAAGCGGATCGACAGGACGTTGCCCTCGCGGGCGTAGGCCCAGGCGCGCTCCAGCCGCTTCTTGTAGCGGAAGGAGTTGATCAGCTCCATCCATTGCTCCACCCACCAGGGCTGCTGTCCCAGTCCCTGGTCTCCCAGCTGGGTGGTGATGGCTGGGGTGGCGGACACGGGAGCGGGCATGGCTGGAAGGGTGCCGAGCCCAGACAGTCCAGGCCTCACCCACCAGTCTTGCCGAAGGGAGGCCCGAGCGACACAGCGGCGTCGGGGCTGATGCTCAGAAGGGAATCGGCATCTCGGCATCGGCCGGCGCGGGGGCGCAGGCCGCCACCCGTTCCGCCACCACCTGCCCCACCACCACGATCGAGGGCGACACGAACCCCTGCTCCGCCACCCGATCGGCCAGCTCGCCCAACGGGGCCACCAGATCCCGCTGCCCCAGCACCGTGCCCTGCTGGATCACGGCGGCCGGGGTGTCGGGCGCCAGGCCACCGGCGATCAGCTCGTTGCAGATGCGGCTGAGGTTATGGAGGCCCATGTAGATCACCAGGCCGTCACTGCAGCGGGCCAGCCCCTGCCAGTCGACGCCGGGGCGCGCCTTGTCAATCTCCTCGTGCCCGGTCACGAAGGTGACGCTCGAACCCGCCCGGCGATGGGTCACCGGAATGCCGGCGTAGGCCGGTGCGGCGATCCCCGCGGTGACACCGGGCACCACCTGCACCGGGATGCCGCGCGCCGCCAGGTGGGCCGCCTCCTCGCCGCCGCGGCCGAACAGGAAGGGATCGCCCCCTTTGAGCCGCACAACCGTGCGATGGCGACCGGCCAGCTCCACCAGCACCGCATTGGTGCTCGGCTGCGGAACCGAGTGGTAGCCGCGGCGCTTGCCGACGAACTGCCGCTCGCAGCCCTCCGGCACAAGATCCAGCAGGGCCTTCGGCACCAGGGAGTCGTAGACGAGGGCGTCGCAGCAGCGCAGCAACCGGTGGGCCTTGAGGGTGAGCAATTCGGGGTCACCCGGACCAGCTCCCACCAGATAGACGGTGCCCGGCGAGGGGGGCGTGGTCATGGCAGGGCCTCAAGCTGCGTCAGCAGCAGCTGACGGAAGCGGAAGCGCTGCAGCAGGGGCCGCCCGAGCCATTGCGGAAGACTGTCGGTGAGGCGATTGGCGGCCAGGACCAGCGGCAGCACGGGCGCTCCGTCCTCCATCGCCGGCAGCGGCTCCTGCCCATCGGCAACAGCGGACCGGCAACGGACCCCCAGACTCCGCTCCAGATACCGCAGATACCGAGATCCCAGCTTGCCGTCCAAGGGGTGATGGATGAGCCAAGGGGATGATCCCACTGCAGCCGAACCGGCCAGCTCGGCCAACTCCTCACGCAGGGCCTCCTGCCAGCAGGGCCAGGCCCCCAGGAAGGGCACGCGACCCACGGCACCGCGGCCTCGCCATCGGGCCGCAACCGCAGCCAGGTCGTGGCGGACATGGGTGCCCGGCAGCAGGAAGAGGGGCACCAGGGTGAGTTCCCCGCCGTCGCCCAGGACGGGGCCTGGATCTGCCGTGAGGGCGTGCAGATGCACCGGGGTGCCCCGCAGACGCTCCACCTCCCGGGCCAGGGTGCGGAGTTCCTCGGGGATCACACCCCCCCGCCGTCCATGCACGACCAGCAGCAGGGCACTGCGGCGCAG
>NZ_JAYGIC010000115.1:0-1178 GCF_034931105.1 Synechococcus sp. CCY9201
TGAGCCACCAGCGGATGCTCAAATCCGAGGAGCAGTTGGAGCAGGAGATCAGGGAGCTGCTGCGCAAGGCCGAGATCCTCGACGCCCAGGAGGATGGCCGCTACGGCAAGGGCAAACGCGGCAGCGACCTGCCTGAGGCACTGCGCCGCCGAGAAGACCGGCTGGAGAAGATTCGCCAGGCTCGCCGGGAACTGGAGGCTGAAACCGCGGCTGCCGCTGCACGGGAACGACAGGAGCAGGCGGCAGCGGCCGCGAAGGCCGCGGAAGAGGCGCCCGAGCAGCAACGGCAAGAATGCAGCAAGACAGCCGATCGCGTAGTCGAGAAGGCAGCTGCGGCAAAAGATCTGGCGATCGCCAAGGCCAACGACGCGGGCCTGGGACCACCTGATCTTGAGCCGCTGGCGGCCGATCAGATGCCCCATCGCGGCCTGGCGCACAAGGCTTGCGGCACACCGACAAAAGGCAGCCAGCGCAATTTCACTGATCCAGCCAGCCACATCATGAAGAGCAATGGGAACTGGATTCAGGGCTACAACTGCCAAGCAGCTGTGGATGGGGATTACCAGGTGATCGTGGCCATCGGCGTCAGCAACCAGCCGCCTGATGTGGAGCATCTCGAACCGATGCTTGAGCGCACCATTGCCAACACCGCTCAGCTCCCGAAAACGTTGATCGCGGATGCCGGCTACTGGAGCGAGGCCAACGCCGAGGCCTGCGCGGCACGGGGGGTCGATCCCCACATCGCGACCGGCAGGGAGAAGCACGGCCAGCCTCCAGCACCAACCCGTGGCCCCATCCCCAAAAACCTGGATGCCAAGGGCCGGATGAACCGCAAGCTGCGCTGCAAGAAAGGACGCGAGATCTACGCCAGGCGCAAGACGATCGTGGAGCCCGTCTTTGGTCAGACCAAGGAATGCCGTGGACTGCGCCGCTTTCTCCTGCGCGGCCTGGACAACGTGAACGGTGAATGGGCGCTCTGGTGCCTGACCCACAACATCAACAAGTTGTTCAGGTTCAAAGCAGCACTGGCAGCTTGAGGGGACAGCCCCTCTGGCTGCCAGTGCGGCAACCGAAGATTGGCCGGAATCACCGGCATTGAGATGCCGATAACCAAGACCATTGGCTCAGCAAGTTCTTGTGCTCGCTGGCGCTGCTGGTTTCGGGCGACAAACTCCTAG
>NZ_JAYGIC010000116.1:0-41158 GCF_034931105.1 Synechococcus sp. CCY9201
GGAGGCCTGGGGTGGGCACCTGGAATCCCGCCTGGCAGGGCGGCCGCTACTGGCAGGCCAGGCCATGGACTGCCGGCTGGTACCGCGTCAACCCGGCGGGCTGGGGCTGGTGGGGAGCGCGGTCGGCCGCCTGGGGAGTCGCCAGCCTGGCCACTGCGTCGGCCGTCACCGATCTGGTGGACGCGGCGGTGGAGGAGCACAACACCGTGATCGTGGTGCCCCAGACCTCGATTCAGCTCGACTACGCCTCGGTGCAGGCCGTGCCGCCGAAGGGCGCCAGCTTCGCCTATGCCATCGGCGGCGGCAGCTATTCCTATGGCCAGGCGGATTGCGACCAGGGCCTGTTGCAGGGCCAGCCCCCCAGCACGGCAGATCAGGCCCAGTTGCTCAATGCCGTGTGCCAGATCGCCTATGGACCCGGCTGACGCCGCTCCGCAGGCGTGCAACGGTGGGGCACAGCTCCCTTGCACCCGACGTTCGGAGAGCCGTCCGCCACAAACAGCAACAGATCGATGCCCGCCACCCCACCTGCGTCCATCGAGCTGGTGGCCGGCGCCACTGCGGAGCTGCTCACCTGGGCCGAGGCCATCGAGTCCAGCGATGCCACCACCTTCGAAAAGGCACGCCTGCTCGCCACCCGCCTCGGGGCCCGTGGACGAGCCGATGGGCTGACGGAGATCGGCTTCTGGACGCCGGAGCTGTCCACCGGTGTGATTCAGCCGAAGAACATCGTGCTGGAGGTGTTCACACCCCGCCAGGCGATTGATCCGGCGTTGGCCGACCAGGAGGTGCGCTTCCGCCGCGACTACGTGCAGCTCGAGAAGCAGGGCGATTACCACTGGGGGGTGCTGCGTGGCCTGCAGCAGGGCAACCGCGAGATAATCGGCTCCCTCTACTGGCTCCGCTATCTCAGCCCGGAAACCAACGCCGTGTGCATCGTGGGCGACTGCCTCGGCACCTCCTTCCCCTACGGCGTCTATGCCCCAGCCGAGCTCTACGACCTGGAGTCACTGCAGCGCACGCGGGCGGATCTGGCCTATTTCGAGACACAGAAGAAAAATCCTACCGTTGTTCCAGCGCCGCGGAACATTCTCCAGCTGCATGTCAAAACGGCATCCCCGAATGGCTACCTCTCGGGGCTGACGACCCTGTTCCGGGAGCTGGGCCGCAAGCTCAGCCGTGGGGAGAACCTCTCCCCGGCGGAAACCAATTTCCTCGGCTACGACGCCGTGCAGCTGCTGCCGACTGAACCCACGGTGGAATACCGGGGAGGGAGGCCCCATGAGGACGGCTTCTTCAGCCTGCGGGACGGCGATGAAGAGATGCTGGATCCGGAAACCGAAGGCATCGTCAGTGAATCCGCAACCGTGCGGGTGCAGCTGCGTCGCCCCGATCTCCAGAACTGGGGCTACGACGTGGTGATCTTCGCTGGAGCGGCCACCAACCCCGCCCTGCTGGAAACCCTGCGGCCGGATGAGCTGGTGGATTTCATCGCCACGTTGCATACCTTCCCCACCGGGCCGATCCGGTTGATCTACGACCTGGTGTATGGCCATGCCGACAATCAGGCGATCGACCTGCTGAACGGCCGTTTCCTCAAGGGGCCGAACATGTACGGCCAGGATGTGAATCATCAGAATCCCGTGGTACGGGCGATCCTGCTGGAGATGCAGCGCCGCAAGGTGAACACCGGCGCCGACGGCATCCGAATCGACGGCGGCCAGGATTTCAAGTTCTTCAACCCGATCAGCGGCCGGGTCGAGTACGACGATCCCTATCTGCTGGCGATGGGCGATCTCGTTCAGGAGATCGGCGGCGATCAGTGGCGTCCCTTTGTGATCTATGAGGATGGTCGACCCTGGCCGGCGGAGGGCTGGGAAGAGATCTCCACCTACCGAGACCTGGTGGAGCTGCGCCCGGATTCCTACCAGTGGGGACCGCTGATCTTCGCCCACAACACTCCGGCCCTGAAGGGTTTCTGGGCGCACAAATGGCACCGCGTCTGCGAGAAGATGCAGTTCGGCTCCCACTGGATCACCGGTTGCGGCAACCACGACACCCTGCGGCGCGGCACCCAGGTGGATCTGAACGAGCCGATCAATCACCACCTGGGCAGCAATCTTCAGCAGGTGCTCAACAATGCCTACGACAACCCGGCGATCGCGGCACTCACCTATGGCTTTGCGCCAGGGCTGCCGATGGATTTCATCCACTGTCTGATGCGCGCCCCCTGGGGCTTCTTTCGCAACACCGACGACCGCTATGCCGTGAAGGTGGTGGCAGAGGAAGCGCCGGGATTCCTCGATTGGCAAGTGACGCCGGAGTTGTTTGCAGAGGCAGCACTGTTTCCCCGCATCAAACAGCTGGGGTTCGCTGAGCTGGGGCAGCTCCGGCGGTTTCTCGCCCTGCTGGTCGAGACCATCATGGACACCGATTACGACCTTGAACGGATGGCCGAACACTGCGCGCGGGCCGTGCCGGTGGAGACCGCCGGCATCGATGTGTTCTGGCTGAAATCATTCGCCCGCCAGTTCATGGAAGACGTGCACGAGGCCTGCAATGTCTGGTTGCACGCCGATCGGCTGCAGCCCACCCAGGCCGACTTCAACCTCTCGCTGCGGCGCTTCCGCCAGGCCCGGCCCTGGCTGGGCGACAACCTCGCTCCGGCAGAGCGGCTCAATCTGCTGGCCATCCCATCCACCACCATCTTCTATGGGCTGCGCTGGGAGCCACCGATCACGATGGATCCATCCCGGCATGGGGTGGCCCTCGTGGCCCACATGGGCGGCGAGACCATGGAGGTCCGTCTGCAGGAACTCTTCCCGAGCCACTGCGGTGGCTGGCAGCTGCTGCTCGCCTCACCGGGCCTGGAGCTCACCGCAGTCGACCTGGCTGGCGATGCGATCGCGCTGAGTGACAGCCAGGCGCTGCTCTTGGAGCCCCTGGCAGGCTGAGGGTTCAGGCCACCAGGACTGCGGCCTGGAACCTCAGCCCCGCTTCTCGAATTCGATCAGCCGCGAGAAGTAGAAGGGGGCCTTGTTGAGGCTGCGGCGGATCGGCTGGAAGCCGCAGGCCATCGCCGCCTTGACGATCCCCTCTTCCCGCAGGGTGTAGGCGCGGGTGGTCTTGCTGGGGCCGGGGAACAGCTGGCCGATCCCCTTGAGCAGCGCCAGCAGGGGGGTGTAGGGGGCAAAGCTCACGATCAGGCGCTTCTGCGCCATGCCGGCCAGATGGCGCACCATCTCCTCAGCGGCCGCCTGGGGGTAATGGATGAACACATCCAGGCAGATCACTGTGTCGTAGTGGCCCTCGAGGGTCTCGAGATCAGAGGCCGTGAAACGCAGCTGCTCGCTGGAGATTCCGGCAGAGGCGGCCCGGCGGCCGGCTTCCTCCACCATGGCGGCGGACAGATCGCTGGCGGCGATCGATCCTGCCCCCAGCTGGGCCAGGGGCAGGCTGAGGCTGCCCACGCCACAGCCGGCATCGCAGAAGCTGCGGTTGGCCAGATCGCCCTGCTCCTGCAGCCAGGCCAGCACCTGATCGACGGTTTTCTGGTGGCCGATGCGGATATTGCGCTGGACCCGGTTCACCTCGGAGCTGTCGCTGTAGATGCGATTCCAGCGCTCGAAGCCGGTGCTGTTGAAATAGGCCTCCACCACGGCTTTCTCGGCTTCTTTCGTGGGCATGGGGCTGGAATTCGTCGCTGGGAATCGTGGCGCGGATCCTAGGCAGCGCGTCGCCAGGCCAGACCCGTGCCGTCCTGATGCCAGCGCAACGCCTCGCTGAGCGGGGTGCCCACCAGCATCGTTTCCACGGAGCGTTCGTCGCCAAGCACCCGCCGCGGCGACACCGTGGCCGCGGCGATCGCCTGCTCCGGCCGGCCGCTCCAGCTGGCGAGCCGCCGCACCCCCTCCAGCAGGGGCAGGGTGACGCCAGCCAGGGTGCCGTCCTCCAGGCGGCAGGAGCCGTCTTCCACGAGCAGCAGCCGCTCATCCCAGCGGTGGGCGCCTTCCCCCAGTCCGTAGGGCGCCAGGGCGTCACTCACCAGCACCAGCCGATCCGGCGCCAGCCGCTGCAGCAGCACCGCCATCGACGGGGCCACATGCACCCCGTCGGCGATCAGGCCCAGGGCCACAGTGCCCGCCAGGATCGCCGCCGCCACCGGTCCGGGGCTGCGGTGCTGCAGACCGTCCATGGCATTGAAGGTATGGGTCACCATGGTCACGCCGGCCCCATAGGCGTGCTGCGCTGCCGCCTCATCGGCGCCGCTATGGCCGAGGCTCACCACGATCCCCCGGGCCCGCAGGGCGTCGATCACGGCCTCGGCGCCGGCAAGCTCCGGGGCCAGGGTCACCAGATCGATGGCGTCCTCATGGCCGCCGATGCGCTCCTGCAGGGCCTCCAGGCTGGGCGGGCAGAGGTGCTGCGCTGGGTGGGCACCACGCCGTTGCGGCGCCAGAAACGGGCCTTCCAGGTGGGCGCCCAGCAGCCGGCAGCGCCCGGGCTGGTGCTGCTGGCGGGCCTGGTCCAACACCGTCAGGGCCTGGCGCAGGGGACCCACACCACAGGTCACCAGGGTGGGGCAGATCGCCTCCACCCCATCACTCCAGAGCCGCTCCAGCAACTGCAGCAAGGTCGGCAGATCCGCCGGGGTGAGTTCCGGGAAGGCGAGGCCGAGGCCACCGTTGATCTGCAGATCCACCCCGGCCGGGCTGAGCCAGTCGCCCCCCCAGGCCTCACCGGCGGCGGCGCTGCCGGCCGGGATCGGCTCCACCACAGCGATCTGACCCGCCTCATCGATGCCGATCCGCCAGGAGCGGTTGTGGCCATGGCGGCAGGGGGAAGCCTGGGGCAGGCGGACGTGGCTGAGCCAGCGCATGGCGAAAGCCGACCCGGCGGCGGGGCAGGCGGAAAGATGCCATCCTCTCTGGCTTGCTCCCTCGGCCCGTCGTCGGGCGTTGCCCTTTGGTGTCCTCCCCTTCCGCTGCCGCTGCCGGATCCGCTGCCGACGCGGTGGCGCCCCAGGCCCAGCCCGTGCGGGTGGCGGTGATCATGGGCAGCGATTCAGACCTGCCGACCCTGCAGCCCGGGGTGGCGATGCTGAAGCGGTTCGGGGTGAAAGCGGAGGTGCGGGTGCTCTCGGCCCATCGCACCCCCCTGGAGATGGTGCAGTTCGCCCGCGAAGCGGCAGGCCGCGGCCTGAAGGTGATCATCGCCGGCGCCGGCGGCGCCGCCCACCTGCCCGGCATGGTGGCCTCGCTCACCACCCTGCCGGTGATCGGCGTGCCGGTGCAGACCCGGGCCCTGGGGGGCGTGGATTCCCTCCATTCGATCGTGCAGATGCCCGCCGGCATCCCGGTGGCCACGGTGGCGATCGGCAATGGCACCAACGCCGCCCTGCTGGCCCTGCAGATCCTGGCCACCGCCGATGCGGAGCTGAGTGCCCAGCTGGAGGCCTACCGCAGCGACCTGCACGATCAGGTGGTGGCCAAGGACACCCGCCTGCAGGAGCTCGGCAGCAGCACGTATCTGGAGCAGATGCCCCATGCTTGAGCGCCTGGTGCTGCCCCCCTGGCTGCGGTTTGGCCTCGCCCTGCCGCTGCTTGTTCTCAACCTCTGGGTGCTGCGGCAGCTGCTGCTGCCCCTGGCGCCGTTTCCGGCCCTGTTCCTGGGGGCAGCCCTGATCGCCTTTCTGCTGGATCTGCCGGCCCGCTGGCTGAAGGATCGCGGCATGCCGCGGCTGCTGGCCCTGGCCCTGGTGCTGGGGGGCGCCCTGGGGCTGGTGGCCCTGGCGGGGCTGTGGCTGGTGCCGCGGCTGGTGCAGCAGCTCGGCGATCTGATCAATGCGCTGCCCTCCTGGCTGGCGGAGGGGGAACTGCTGCTGCAGAACCTGCAGGACTGGGCCGTGCAGCGGGGCCTCCCCAGCGACTTCGGCAATCTCAGCAGTGATCTGATCAGCCGCACCAGCCGGATTGCAAGCCAGGTGAGCCAGCAGCTGCTGGCCCTGCTGGGCACCACGCTGGGGATCACGATCAACACGCTGATCGTGCTGGTGCTGGCCGCCTTCCTGCTGCTGGGCGGCGACGCCATTGTGGCGGGGCTCGGGATCTGGTTACCGGCGGGGGTGCGCTCCCTGGTGCTCACCACCCTGGGACGCACCTTCCGCGGCTACTTCGCCGGCCAGGTGGTGCTCGCCCTGATCCTCAGCGGCGCCCAGATCGTGGTGTTCACCCTGCTGGGTATTCCCTACGGCGTGCTGTTCGCCGTGGCGATCGGCTTCACCACCTTGATCCCCTACGCCAGTGCCCTCACGATCGTGGTGGTGAGCGTGCTGCTGGCGCTGGAAGACCCCCGCACCGCTCTGGAGGTGCTGGCGGCCGCGATCAGCGTCGGCCAGGTGGTGGATCAGGTGATCCAGCCGCGGCTGATGGGCAGCATCGTGGGGCTGCAGCCGGCCTGGCTGCTGGTGAGTCTGCCGATCGGGGCCCGGGTGGGCAGCCTGATGGGCTTCGGGGAGCTGCTGGGCCTGCTCCTGGCGGTGCCCCTGGCCAGCTGCGTCAAGACCTTCCTCGATGCCTGGGGTGAACGCTTGCGGGCAGGGGAGGCACCGGGCGAGCCACTCAGTTGACCGCCGGGATGATGCCCTGCGCCTCGAGGTGGCTGATCACCTGGGCGACGCAGTCGTCCAGACTCTGACTGCCGGTATCGACCCGCAGTTCGGGGTTCTCCGGTTCCTCGTAGGGGCTGGAAATGCCGGTGAATTCCTTGATCTCACCCGCTCGGGCCTTGGCATAAAGGCCCTTGGTGTCGCGGTCTTCGCAGATGCTCAGGTCGGCGGCACAGTGGATCTCGATGAAATCGCCGGCCTCCACCAGCGAGCGGGCCTTGTCACGATCCGCCCGGAATGGCGACACGAAGGCGGTGAGCACCACCACGCCGGCATCCAGGAAGAGCTTGGCCACTTCACCGATGCGGCGGATGTTCTCCTCCCGATCGGCATCCGAGAAGCCCAGGTCCTTGCAGAGCCCGTGGCGGATGTTGTCGCCATCGAGTACGTAGCAGGCCAGGCCCTGCTCGAACAGAGCCGAGTTGACGGCGTTGGCCAGGGTGCTCTTGCCGGCACCACTCAGCCCGGTGAACCAGAGAATGGCGCTGCGGTGGCCGCGCTGGTGGGCCCGGGCGGCCCGGGTCACCGTGGAGTGGTGCCACACGATGTTGGTGGAAGCCCCCCGGCTGGTGAGCTCGCCGTAGGCGGGATTCGAGGCGGGGCTGGCAGTCATCGGGCGGCGCGGGACAGGAGGACGCAGACAGGCATTCTCCCCCGCACTCGCCGCGCTGCCGGCCTCAGACGCTCTGCAGCCGGCAGCGCAGCAGCGCCAGCGCCTCATCCGGCAGGCCGAGAAAGCGATCCAGCCACGGATCGCCGCAGGGGGGCACGGTGGCGACTCCCACCAGCACCCCCTCCCCGGCGGCATCCAGCGGCCGGCCCGCGAGGCGATGCCGCCGGCTGGCCACCGCCCCGGTGCTGAGCCTGGTGTCCACCAGCAGATCCGGAGCGGCGTAGAGGCTGCCGATGCGGAAGCGGAAGCGGGCCTGGAACTGCAGGCTGAGCTGGCCGCTGGCCGGATCCAGCTGACCGGCCAGGGCGGTGGGCACGATGGCGATGTGCAGAAACGGCGGCAGAGGAAGGCCTAGCTGACGGGTGTTTCGGCTGCACAGCTCAGGGATCACCACGCCGGCTGGATCGAACTGCACGTCGTGCAGACCCTCAGCCCCAGGGGAGGAAAGGTGGCCAAGCGCTCCACCACCGCGGGCGTCGTAGCGGAAGCGCGGATACCCGCCGATCGCCAGGCCACAGCCATCGAGGGTGTCGAGCTGGATGGAGGGCATGGGGGGTGTTGCGTCGTGCTGGATGTCGCGCTGGACATGGCGCTGAATGCCGTGCAATCAGTCGCGCTGGATCGAAACGCTTTCAGGAGCGAACAGGAACACCTGATCGCCGGCCCGTTCGGAGGAGCCATCGAGGGCGAAGACACCGCCGGCGAGGAAGTCGACCACCCGCTGGGACACATCCTCGTCCAGCTGGGAGAGGTCCACGAGGATGGTTTTCTGCTCGCGCACCAGCACCAGGGCCGCACATCCCTCCGAGAAGGAGCCGGGATGCACGACAACCACTTCGATCGGACGGATCCAGAAGGGGTCGTCGATGGCCTGCAAGGTGCCCTCAAGATCCATCGGGGGGATGGTGCGTCGACCGGATGCCGGATCATCACCCGGGCATCCAGCCTGCCCTGCCGGCAGCTGGCCTGGCGTTCATCCGGCTCCAGAGGATCAGCAGGGCAGCAGATCGCGCGCTTTGATCAGGAAGCCTCCTGATAGAGCGCTTCCAGCCGCTCGCGTTGAAGATCCACGTAGAGCACCGGCTCACCAGGCATGGGAGCTTCGGGATGACGGGGCGCCGCTGGGGGACTGGGGCGGCGGAATCCCTGGCTCATCAGGGCGAAGGAGCCGCCGAGCAGCACCGCAAAGACAATCAGATAGAGGATGGGGAACAGGACGTCCACGGGCGCACCGACGGTCCCCCAGACTAATGTAAAGATCTGTTAACCGTGACCGACGCGCCAGCGACTCCCCTCCTGTTCCTGGTGGTGCTCGGCGGTCGGACGGCCCGCTGCCACGTGGAGCTGCACGATGTGCGCTTTGTGGCGGGCGACTGCATCGAGGCCACCATCCCAGCCCTGCGCGCCCAGTGGTTCGGGCAGCGGCGCGGGCTGCACATCGACAGCTATGTGGCCGTGCATCGCGTGGATGGCTTCCAGGTGATGCTGCAGCCAGAGCCCCAGCAGGCCAGCGCCGAACGGCTCTACTTCGTGAACCTCGGTGCCTACGACCCTCGGCAGCTGGCGGAGTTGCACCAGTTCGGACTGGTGGTGGCCCGCTCACCCCAGGCCGCCAAGGCCAGGGCCAAGAGCCGCTGGCTGGTGGGAGCCACCGAGCAGCACAAAGACGATCTCTCCCTGCTCCAGGTGCTGCCGGAGGCGGACGACTGCCTCCCCCTGGCGCAGGTGGGAGCGTTGCACGTGCACCTGATCCCCGATCCGCAGGGGCGCCATCAGCCCCTGGTGCCCGACTGGTTCGGCTACCGGCGCATCGATCGGGATGACGTCTGATCGCGATCAGGCTGATCGTGATGCCAACGAACGCGATCAGGGCCTTCAGGCCGGCACCACCTGGCGGTAGCCGTTGGCGGTGCACACCTTCAAGGGGGTGTCGAACAGGGCGCTGAGGGGAGCGTCCTGCAGCAGAGCGTCGGCGGGGCCCTCGTTCACCACCCGCCCCTGGTTCAGCAGCACGGCTCGGCTGATCTCGGGAAGGATCGCCTCGATCTGATGGGTGACCAGCAGCAGGGTGGTGCCGGACTGGGCCAGCTGCCGCAGGATCGCCAGGAGCTGGTGCTTCGCCTGGAGGTCGAGGCCGTTGGTGGGTTCATCGAGCACCAGCACCTCGGGGTTGTGCACCAGGGCCCGGGCCAGCAGCAACCGGCGCCGCTGGCCATCGGACAGCTGGGCATAGGGCCGTTCCACCAGATCGGCCAGCCCCAGCTGCTCCATCAGCTCGGCCACCCGCTGGCGCTGGGGGAGGGTGGGCTGCTGACTGCGGCCGATCCCCACCGAGCCGAAGAAGCCGGAGAGCACCACATCAGCAGCGGGCACGCGGCCGACATAACCCGCCTGCAGATCCTGAGACACCAGGCCGATCCGGCCGCGCAGCTGCCAGAGGTTCACCGTCTCGCTGCCGAAGATCCGCAGCCGGGAGCCTGACCTGACCACGGGGTAGAGCTCGCGGCTGAGCAGCTTGATCAGGGAACTCTTGCCGGAGCCGTTGGGCCCCAGGATCACCGTGTGTTCGCCCAGGTGCAGCTGCAGGGAGAGGTCGTCGAAGACGCGGCGAGGTCCGAGCCAGACCTCGACCGCCTCAAGCTCCAGATAGGGGGTGGGGGTGAGCAAGCAGAGCCCGGACCATCGACCCACATGGTTGCGCACCAAGGCGGAGACAGCTGAAGAGGATCTTTCAGACGAAGCATCCAGCCATAAAATGATGTCTTGCGCAGGACGCGGCTGAGTATGGGATGACAGCTTCCGATTCACCGCTCGATTCCTCCTTCCCAGGCCTGCGGGCCCTTCACGACGCCACGCATCACCTGGGACTGGTGGAGCGGACCCGGCTGGTGATGGAACTCCTCAGCCACTACCAGGTGCTGGTCTGCAACCCCAACCGCACCTTCGGGGTGCTGCTGTTGAGCCATCTTCAGGAGTGGCGTGCCACTGGAGTCAGCCAGCGGCTGGTAGGCATCGCCCACACCAGCAATGAGGGGCGCTCGCTGATCGAGCGGGTCCAGGGGCGCCTGCTGGTGGTCACCACAGTGGCCCTGCAGGATGGCCCGGTCTACGGGTGGTCAGGAGAGTTGCACCGTCGCAGCTCACCCACCAAGGTGCTGATGCTGATGGATGCCGCCCATCGCACCACTGTGAAAACCGCGATCGATGCCGGTGTGGATGCGCTGCTGGTGCAGCACAACATCGGGCAAGGCGCGTTGCTGGAGGCCCTGGAAGCACTGGAAACCGGCCAGCGCTACCTCGATCCGGAGTGCCGGCTCGCCCTGGAAACACGCGAGCGGGCCAGCGACGAGCTCTCGGAACGCGAGATGGAGATCCTGCAGCTCGTAGCAGAAGGCTGCTCGAACCGGGAGATCGCCGGTCGGTTGTCCATCGCCGAGGTGACGGCCCGCGACCACGTCCAGAACATCCTGCGCAAGCTCCGGGTGGATAACCGCACCGCGGCCGTACTGGCGGGCGTGCGGCAGGGCTATCTGCACTGGACGAACACCTGAACACAGGATCAGCCAACGGACCAGGGATGCTGCACAGCACCCCTGCAGTTGAAGGATCCTGCAGAGCCATCCTGCATGTGCAGGATGGAATCGAACGGCGCTGATTGCACTCTGGGATCAAGAGAAATCAGATCCGCCATGAACCCTCTCACCCTCCATCCAGAACTTCCCATCTCGAGCGAACCGATCACGGCTGTGACTCCTGAGATCAGCGCCTACGAATCCCTGGATTCCGAAGGGGATCTACTGGTTCAAGAAGCAGAAGGGTTGCATGCAGACCCCGACCCAACCAGCACCTGGGAAACGCTTTCTTTACCCCCCTCCACAGAGACCCTCCATTTCTCGACGGCAACAGAAAGCATGGGCGGAGCACCCAGCGGAACCCTGCTGCACCACAGCAGGCACTATGTAGGCATGGGTCGCTGGACGAATGCATGGGTGTATTCCACCGGCGCGACGCACATGGCAGAAGGCTCGACCAACCTGGACAAACCCAACTGGGGATCACAACAACAGTCAGGAGGCACCGGCTTTTACGTTCCCAGCGAGATTTACGGCAATTCCCAGGACAACCTCATCGTGGGATACAACTCGGCGAAAACATCAAGTGGCGAGGAGTTCTACCACCACAATGACCGCATCGATGGTGGCGGAGGCAATGACACGATCTATGGCCAAAACGGCTATGACCTACTCCGAGGAGGAAGCGGCAACGACCATCTGCTGGGCGGCAACCACAACGACACGCTCGAGGGAGGCGACGGCCAGGACTTGCTGGAGGGAGGCAACGATCACGACCTGCTCCACGGCGGAGATGGCAACGATCGCCTGCTGAGCGGCACCGGCACAGACACCCTGATGGGGGGCGCCGGAGATGACTGGCTGATCGTGGATACGATGGCAGGGAGCGACCAGAACCGCCTGAGGGGCGGCAGCGGCTTCGACACCTTCGTGCTGAGCCCACTGGTGGCACCTGCGCTTCAATTCAATGAAGGCGTGGAAACCGCGTTTTCCCACTCCGTCGCCGCAAAGGGGCTGGGACGCGCAAGCGTAGTGGCACTTGCCACAGGGAACTTTGCTCTCTCTTCAGCCCTGAGTCTGGGACAGGGACTGCTCGAATACCTGAACTCCAACGACAGCACTGCCCCCTCCTACTCACTGCAGTGGAGCAAGGCGCAGATCATCACGGACTTCAACCCCTACGAAGACTCCCTGATCCTCAACCTGCATCCGGACAAAGACAAGCCCCAGATCGTGGCCAAGCAGTTCTCCAGCAACAGCGGAGGCTTCTATGTCATGCAGGAGATCAATGGCGCCCCCGCCTATCTCGCCGATGTCACCTTTGACATGGATGCCATGCTCGCCCACGCGCAGCGCAACGGACTCGGCCATCTCTCCAATACCGACCTGGCAGACCTGGCCTTCTCCACCCTGCGCCGCAGCTACGTGATCGCCGATGGCACTTCATCGCAACTGCAGATGCAGGAAGGCGAGCGGAGCGTGAACCTGGATGGCCTCGATCAGCTGGGCGGCGATTCGATGATCATCCTCGGTGCCCACGGGGCTACCACCGTCAGCAAGGGGGTCAACGGCGTCTCCTCCTTCAGCGGCACAGCGCTCGACGACATCCTGGAGGGTCACCACTCACCCAGCGCCAACCATCCCGACATGAGCCGCGCCGTGCTCTACGGACTCGCGGGGGACGACATCCTCATGGGCGGCGGCGGCTCCAATCTTCTCTATGGCGGGGAGGGCATCGACACGGCCTTCTACGGCTATGCCAGCAACAGCGCCACCCAGGGCATCACGGTGGACATGGCCACCACGGTGGATGGAGCGGTGCTGCTGCACAACGGCATCCGTGAGCTGGGCAAGCCGATGGTGGCGGAAGGTGCAGACCTGGACTACCTCTATGGGATCGAGAACATCGTGGGTTCGGACCGCGATGACATCATCCGCGGTGACGATGGAGACAATGTCCTGGCCAGTGGCATGGGCGACGACATCCTGGCCGGCCGCGGTGGGCGCGACACCTTTCTGCTCAATGGCGGCACTAACACCATTGAAGACTTCACAGGAGGCGTTGATCAGATTCAGATCGTCATGGAGGCCTACGACGGGGTCAGTTCAGGCTCTGATCTCCTGATCACCTATTCCGAGACGGACGGATTGGGCAGGATCTCCACAACAACTGGCACCAACATTGCGATTCTTGAGGATTTTGATCTTTCTAAGTTTGATATAGCCCGAGATGTCCAGCTCCTCGATGCCAAAGGCCAGGCCTTGCAGGCACGGGCAGAGTTGAGCTGATCTCCGACGAGGAGCACACAGACCCAGAGTCTGACGTGATCACAGGCGAGCCCATCCAGCCGCTCCTTCCGTGGGCCATCCAGCCACTGATTCCAGATGACGACATCACCGATGGGCTTTCGGATCCAGGCAACGGCTCGCAGGTCGATCAGGTAACCGGCATCCTGGTCAACAGCACGGATACGTATCTGATGGCACAGAGTGGCGTGGCGGAGCGCATCGTGATCCCCTACGCCTGGGGACAATCGCTCACGATTGATGGCTTCAATCCCAGCGAAGACGTGCTGGATCTGACCGTCTTCCGGAACGAATCCATCCTGCCGGGATTCATGGATCAGCCCGGCGACACTCTGGTGGATCTGGGCTTCAATGCTCAAACTATCAACCTGAGCGGGATTATGGTCGCAGATCTGACCCAGGGGGCGGTGCTGCTGAGCTGACTCATCGCGCCCAGGAGGATGCCGATCTCTCCCCTCAGGGGCCGCGAAGGCTTCTGGGGGGAATCAGGATGGGTTGGCCCCTCGGCTCATTCCAGGTCGACGGATTCGAGCAGGATGCGGCTGCGCATCAGCCGGTCAACATCGATTGACCAGGCAACGATCTGGCTGTGCTTGGCCTGCTCGTCGGCCTTCATCTCCTCCACCACCTCATCGTGGAAACCCTCCAGGTGGCGGACCAGCGTCAGGGCGATCTGCTGGTCTTCGGCGGTGCTGGTATCGAGCTGTTCGATCAGATCGAGCACCTCCTGCACCCTGGCACTCAGCTCCCGGTCGGGCTTCTCCGGACGCTCTGACCTGGCCTGCATGGCGATCAGTTCATCGGGGCTGCCGGGAATGCCGGTCGCCGGCGGCTCAGACGGGTCGGAGTCGACCATTTCGGGATGCACGCCCTCGTTGGGATCAGCGGGCTTGCCGCCGTGGTAGAGGTAACGGCCGCTGCGGCGCTGGGGCTCCCCCGACGAGGATTTCAGCGGCTGATCGGAAGGAAAGCCCATCGTAGAGGGGGGTGTCATTGTTCCCAGGATCGCGCCGATGGGGCGCAGCTGCCGTGTGTGTCGCGGTGGCAAGGGAGGCATCCAGGGAAATGCAGTCTGTGGGGTCAGGTCGGCGGAGAGGGCGAGGTCGGCGGAAAGGTCGGCGGTCCGGCCTGACGGTCCAGAAGGTGGAGCAGCAGCAGCTCCAGGCGCTCCAGGCGCTGCTCCATCCGCTCGAGGTGCAGGATGATTCGCTGTTGGGTGGCCGCCAGGGCCTCGCCATGGCGGAGCGTGTCACGGCTGGGCCCGCCGACGGATCCTTCCGCTTTGCCCTGCGGCCACTGACCGCCTTCGACCGTGCGTTGGACCAGGGCCCAGGAGACCCTGCCGATGGGGGGCCGAGCCTCGCCTCAAGGAGGGCCCGGGCCGGGGCGAGGGTACGGAATGGATCTGTGATCACTCCTTCCAACGAAAGGGCTGAAGCGGATCTTTCAGCCGAAGCATCCAGCCATACAATGAAATCTTGCGCATGACGCCGGTAAGCATTGGAGGAAAGCTTCCGATTCACAGCTTGATTCCTCTTTCCCAGACCTCCGTGCCCTGCACGACCCCACGCATCACCGGGGACTGGTCTGCAACCCCAGCCGCACCTTCGGGGTGCTGCTGTTGAACGATCTTCAGGAGTGGAGTGCGACTGGAGCCAGCCAGGGGCGCCGGCTGGTGGTCACCATGGTGGTCCTGCAGGACGGTCCGGTCTACGGGTGGTCAGGGGAGTTGGACCGTCGCAGCTCACCCACCAAGGTGCTGATACTGATGGAAACCGCCCATCGCGCCACTGTTAAAATCGCAGCCGATGCCGGTATTCATGCACTGCTGCTGCTGCATCACAACAGCGGGCAAGGCGCACAGCTGGAAAACCCGCAAAGCCAAAACGAAGTTGATCAGGATCTGCCAGGACAGGAGACATCACGCACTCCCCACCTGGGCACAGGCAAGCATGACTTCTCGGTTTCACTGCGTGATCCTCAATCCCCTTCCACCCATAGGACGTCTTTAAGCTGCTCATAAAGCAGGCTTCACCACCAGCAGGAATCCCCAGGTGTTCTCTCTCGCATCACGAGTCGCTGTGATCACGGGCGGCAACGGAGGAATCGGGCTTGGGATAGCCACCGGCCTGGCCAAGGCAGGGGCTCATGTGGTGATTGCCGCTCGAGATGCCGCGAAGTCCGAATCAGCGCTTCACACACTCAGCGCCATCGACCTCGAGGCGATGGCGATCCAGACCGATGTCACCGATGAGCACGCAGTCACCGAGCTGGTGAGGCAGATCGAGCGGCGCCATGGGCGCCTGGATATCCTCGTGAACAATGCGGGCATCACCATTCGCGCACCCGCCCAGGATCTCTCTCTTGCCGAGTGGAACGACGTCATCTGCACGAACCTGTCCAGCACGTTCCTGTGTGCTCGCGCTGCCTATCCGCTGATGAAACGCTCAGGCGGCAAGATTATCAACATCGGCTCAATGCTGTCCATCTTTGGTGCTTCGTTTTCGGCTGCCTACGGAGCAAGTAAAGGGGGTATCCTGCAGCTCACCAAGTCGCTGGCGGTGGCCTGGGCTCCGGACAACATTCAGGTCAATGCCGTTCTGCCCGGGTGGATCAACACCGATCTCACGCGTGCAGGGCGTACACAGATCCCGGGCCTGCACGAACAAGTGCTGGCCCGCACCCCCGCAGGGCGCTGGGGCACGCCAGACGACCTCGAGGGGGTGGCCGTGTTCTTGGCCAGTGCCGCTTCGAACTACATCACGGGTGCCGCCATCCCCGTGGACGGAGGATTCTCCTCATCGATCTGATCGCAGCAGAGGACGGGGCAGCAAACCAGCCATCCCCTTCATCCAGCCGAGACGCCATGCCAGAGGGAGTGGCTCGAACGGCAGAACAGCATGATGAGAGTGATTGCCAAGCAGCCACACAGCTGGTTACTCGTTGAGGACGGTACGCGCCTGCCGCTGGACGTGAACTGCTCTCATGGCGCCGTGTCATACGGCTTTGCGATGGAACTCTCTGCAACGGAAACGGAGGGCTCTATTCATCATGGGAAAGGCATCATTGCCGATCTCGCGAGGCGAATCCAGAATTCAGCTCCTGCAGCGCAAGCGAGCAGTTCACCCTATCGCGAAAAACTCCTCGCCAGTTCAGAGCGCAACCAGATGAACGCCGCCATCGCCTCCTGGATCCAGGAACTCGATTGCGAGCCCTGATGCGAGCTCTGAACTTTGCGAAGCAGCGAGAGAGCTCACGTGAACCCTGCACCTGTTTCCTGGGTCCATGTCACCCCATCAGCATGACACCCATACCCATCTCCAGATGCGCAGCCTCCGTCCTTGACCGTCACCCTTCTCCGGGAAAGGTGCCCAGATCCGTGCTGGAGGGCTCGATCGCCGGCAGCCATGTGTTCGATGCACCGGGTCGGTCGGCACGGGGGCGGGGATCACCCATGCCTTTCTGATTCAGCTCAAGGCCGCTCCCCTGCCCGCGGTCCGCGGAGCCGATGACGCCGAGAAGGCGTTCTGGATACCGCTGGCGGACATCTACGCCCACGCAGACAACTTCTTCGAGGACCACGTGCAGATCATCCAGCACTTCATCTCCCGGATCTGAGCAGCTACCGCTTCACTGGAGAGCGTGTTCAACCCTGTTTGGTTGCTTGCTTCTGGCCTGGGTGGACCGGGCCGGGGCGCCTCCTTACTCTCGTGCGGAGAGCACACCATGGAAACCAACCTTCTCTTCGATACCGACAGCTACAAGACCAGCCACTGGCTCCAGTACCCCCCCGATCTCACTGCCATGGGGGCCTACCTGGAGAGCCGCGGCGGCGAGAACCCTGCCACCCTCTTCTTCGGGTTGCAGATGCTACTGCTGCAGTCCTTCACCACCCCGATCACCCAGGCGGATGTGGAGGAAGCGGAGGAGTTCTGGCAGAGCCACGGCCTCCCCTTCAATCGTCCGGGCTGGGAGCGTGTGGTGCAGGTGCACGGGGGCCGGCTGCCTCTGCTGATCCGCGCCGTACCCGAGGGCAGCCGGGTGCCCACTGGCCAGGTGCTGATGACGGTGGAATCCACCGATCCCCAACTGGCCTGGCTGGTCACCTGGGTGGAGACCCAGCTGCTGCGGATCTGGTACCCCACCACAGTCGCCACCCGCAGCTGGGAGCTGCGCACGGTTCTAGCGGCCGCGCTGGAGCGCTCGGCGGATGATCCCGCCGTCGAGCTGGCCTTCCGCCTGCACGACTTCGGCTCGCGCGGGGTCTCCAGCCTCCAGAGCGCCGCGATCGGCGGTCTGGCGCACCTGATCGCCTTCCGCGGCAGTGACACCGGCGCCGCCCTGGTGGCCGGCCGCCGCTACTACGACTGCCCGATGGCCGGCTTCTCGATCCCCGCTGCCGAGCACTCCACGGTCCTGGCCTGGGGGCAGAAGCACGAAGCGCAGGCCTACCGGAACATGCTCGATCACTTCGCCCGCCCGGGAGCCGTCCTGGCGGTGGTGTCCGACTCCTACGACCTCTGGAACGCGGTGGATCACCTCTGGGGAGAGCAGCTGCGGCCGCAGGTGATCGAGGCGGGTGCCACGGTGGTGATCCGCCCAGACTCCGGCGATCCGGTGCGGATCGTGTCGGAACTGCTCCGGCGCCTGGAGGCCCGCTTCGGCAGCCGGATGAACGGCAAGGGCTACCGCGTGCTCCAGCACGTGCGGGTGATCCAGGGGGACGGCATCACCGCCCAGACCCTGCCCCTGGTGCTGGAGGCCGTCCTGGCGGCGGGCTTCAGCGCCGAGAACGTGGCCTACGGCATGGGCGGCGGCCTGCTGCAGCAGCTGAACCGAGACACCCAGCGCTTTGTCTACAAGGCGTCCTGGGTGGAGCGTTCGGGCCAGATCCTGCCGGTGCACAAGCGCCCGATCACCGATCCGGCCAAGACCAGCAAGGCCGGCGTGCTCGATCTCATCCACACCGGTGGCACCTACCGCACGATTGTGCGCCCCTTGCCCGGGATCCATCCCGACTCCTGCCTGCAGACCGTGTACGAGAACGGCGAGCTGCTGAACCGCTGCAGCCTGGATCAGGTGCGTGAGCGGGCCGTCCTCGGCTGAGGGCGGCAGCAGCAGGTCCATCCAGTTAGCCCTCTTGCCCTGGGGGAGAGACCTTCGCCTGCTCAGGGATCGCCGGAACGCGCGTCCCTCCCCTCGGTGCTGGAGTGCAACAACTCCGGTTGCGGTTGTTGCGCAGCAGAGCTGAACCGGGCATCGCGGCCATCTGCAACGAGCTGAGCAGATGCGAACGAAGAACAGGAGATTCCGAATACTCTCGGATCGCGCTTGATCCCAGCACTGAACTGCTGTTCTTGCCCATGGGCCCACGCCCACCCCGGCTGGCAAGATGCGATATCTCTTCACCAAGTCCCACAGCCACAGACACCAATCCTGTCCCTGTCGCCGCCAATCGGAACCAACCAATCTGGCAGACGCATGACATGCAAAAAACCGACGCGGGATTCAACACTCGAATCGCCGGGCCATTCCATCCCCTTGGCAATTTTATTGAAGCCAGCGAAAAGAGCGGCGCAACTGCTCCGCTCCATTTCGATCACACCAACGACCGTGTGCAAAGACGAGCTGTTCTGGATTCCAGTCCAGCAAACGCCTCAAGGAACGCCGGGCATCCTGTTTTCGAGGACAGAAGGCCAATTGCAGATCCAAAGGAGCCTGCCCATCCGGCTCAACACAGCCCCCCACCCGCAGCAGAAAACCGTACTGCCAGCTCACTTTGTTGAGCCTGGAAACCTCGAAATTTTCAATGAGGTCAGTCAGAATCAGAGTAGAACTTTTCCGATGGAAAAACACAACTTCATCCAGATATAGATTGCCAGCAAAAATCATCTGATCCAGATCCTGATCCCACTCAGGTGGAGGAGCATCCCGCAAGTCAGCAGAAAAAGCCACATCCATTTTCTGCTTGATCACCCGCTCACGCACACCTGGGGAGGCCCAGGCAATGGCTCCAGGATAAGTCTTGAGCCAAGCGCCAATATGGACATAGTGGATCTTATTCGGAGATATCAAGTGCCGAACAGGCCCCAAAGAATCCACCTGTTCCTTAAGGGCAGGGCTGAACGCCGTTGGCGAATGGCACCACAGATCGCCATTGCCCAGGCGCACAATGGTCATTCGAGTCGGAAAGGGAACCCTCAGCCCGTACAGCAACATCTGCACGACTGGGCCGTCAACAATCCAAATATCTTCACCAATCTGCTTAAGAGTGTCGACGGGCTCGTACAAAAAGCTGGCAGCGCTTTGCATGGCAGACAACCCTGGTCACAGAGATTCCTGGAACCTTGGTAGCAATTCGCCTCCTGCCCCGCCAGGGATTGTGAAACCGCTTCATCCAAGCCCAACTTGTCTGTTGATGTGGGGGTTTGAACCATGCTTGTCCGACCGTTTCAACATGATCTCCACGGAAGTCGGGCAGGATTCAACGGGGGCGTCCCGCCGAGTGGTGTCAATCCTGAGGACCAGGCCAAGCCTATCTACGATTCAGCCACCGGTGAGCTGGCGCCGCTGCCTGGCAGCGGCACCGCCGGTGAACGCATTCCTGCTCTGGTGCGCCAGGGTCCGCAGAAAGTCGATGGTGAATGGCACCTGATCGCTGCCACACACAACCTGTTCAAATTGTTGCGCTTCAGGCGATCCCGGCAGTAGACGCTGGCAGGAGCGACGGGATGCAGGGCAACGGCCTTGGCAAGAGTGGCCAGGGGCTCGCTGCTCGATTGGCAACAAACTCCTAGGCGAGCAACGGCACCAAGGAGCGCGGAGCTTGCCACCAAATCCAGAGCATCCATGCAAATGGACCTGTGGAGCATGGCGTCCACGCCTTCAGCGCTCCCGGAGCCCCACTGGAGCCCATGCAAGGGTTCCAGGATTGACTGCAGGACTATGACCCCAGCAGAGCCGTGCACTCCTGACGCTCGTGGCGGGCATCCGTGAGCTGCATGCGCAGACGGATGGTCTCCGCGAGATGCTCGGCGTCGTCCGCAACGCCGCTGAAGCGGGCCGAACCCCAGGTCTGCAGCCAGGGAAGGCCGATGAAATACAACCCCGGACTGTGAGTCACTCCGCGATCATGGGCCGGATAGCCAGCGCCATTGAAGACCGGCAGATCGATCCAGCGAAAATCGGCCGCATATCCCGTGCACCAGATCACCGCAGCGAGGGGCTCCTGGTGGAGAGCCACGCTGTCTGCGCCTGCTGCTGGCGGGTGCCAGCAGGGCTGGTAGGGCGCTTCCTCAGGAGCCTCAATCCCTTCCCGTTGAATGTAGGCATCGATGCTGTCACGGATACGGCAATACACCGCATCAGCCTGATCCAGATTCGCAGCCAGATCGCTGGAAAAGTCGATCTGTCCGTCAGCGAAACCGAGCAGTCGACCATGCAGCACCATGCCATTTCGGGCATGACGTCGCAGGTCAATGTCCCGTCCCCCGTCTCGGCCAGTGAGGTAGTGATTGGTCTTGTGGCGCACCAGCCTGGGCTCGGGGTGCTGATCAATGGGCATGGCGTAATAGCCCATGCGATCCAGCCAGTCGACCACGTCCTTGCCGCGATAGCGGCGCGGTGAGCGCGGTGCTGAGCCCACACTCAGATGCACTCGGCGGCCGGCAAGAAACAGATCCTCAGCGATCTGACAGCCAGACTGGCCGCTGCCGACCACCAGCACGGGTCCGGCCGGCAGTTGGTCAGGATTGCGATAATCGCGGGCATCCAGCTGGACGACGGAGCTGGGCAGCCGCTCCGCCTGGGGATGGCGCTTTGGCTTGTGGTAGCCACCGGTGGCGACAATCACGTGCTCCACTTCGATCTCACCGGCATTGGTGGTGAGCGTGTAGGTGCCGTCACGCCAGCAGAGGCGCTGCACACTCACTCCCTCACGCACATCTGCAGCAATGGCTGCGGCAAATCGGCGCACGTAGGCCACGATGTCGTCACGCACCATGAAGCCTTCCGGATCCTTCCCGTCGTAGGGAAAGTCCGGCAGCCGGCACTGCCAGTTCGGGGTGACCAGGCAGAAGGAATCCCAACGCTGCCGTTCCCAGGCGTGGCCGACCTGGTGCTGTTCCAGCACCAGGGGCCGGATACCACGCCGCTGGAGGCAGGCTGCTGCCGACAGGCCGGACTGGCCGCCCCCGACCACCACGACGGGATGCCTGGGCGGCAGAGGAGCCGAGGGCTGCAAGGGTGACCAATCAAGAGGAGATCCCAGTTTCCCTGCTGGCGACCCAGGGGCCGGTAGCCATTGCAACCTCTGGACGGGCTCAGCCGGGTTGCGACCTCCAGGGATTCGGTCGCATCGGCCACATAAAACAAAACGAAACACGTGGCAGGGTTCGCTCTGGATTCCGCCACCAGACAACCTCACCCCATGCCCGAAGTCACCCGTCCCGCCAACCAGCCGGGCGATTTTCTTGTTGATTACGAAGAGAAAGTCTTTCCTGATGTCCAAGCGGAGCCCGGGGAAAAAGCCCTTGTGACCTTTCACACCGTCGCCTTCGAAGGTTCGATCGGTCTGGTCAATCTTCTTCAGGCCAGCCGGTTGATCACCAAGGGCTTCGAAACCTCGATTCTTCTGTATGGCCCGGGAGTCACGCTGGGGGTTCAACGGGGATTCCCCAAGCTGGGTGATGCGGCCTTTGATGGCCATCTCAACTTCAATGCCCGGATCCAGAAGTTCATGGGCCAGGGTGGCAAAGTCTACGCCTGCCGCTTTGCCCTCCAGGCTCTGTACGGCCACGGCGAAGGGGCGCTGATCCCAGGCATCACCCCCATCAACCCCCTTGATGTGCTTGACATTGTCTTGATGCACCGCAAGGAGGGGGCCTTCATCCTCGACACCTGGACCCTCTGAGATCTCTGTTTCGGACCTTTCGGATGTCTCCCATGGTCAGCACGATCACCGTTGCGGCGGCGCAGATTCGTCCGGTTCTGTTCAACCTTGAGGGGTCCGTGGCCCGGGTGCTGGCGGCCATGGAGCAGGCGGCTGCGGCAGGGGTTGAGTTGATCGTCTTTCCCGAGACATTTCTTCCCTATTACCCCTATTTCTCCTTCGTGGAGCCGGCCGTGCTGATGGGTGCTTCCCATCTGCGCCTTTATGAGCAGGCCGTGGTGATTCCCGGACCGGAGATCAGCCAGATCTGCTCAGCCGCCAGCCAGCACAACCTGCATGTGCTGCTGGGGGTGAACGAACGGGATGGCGGCAGCCTCTACAACACCCAACTGCTGATTGATGCCTCTGGCACGATTGTGCTGAAGCGCCGCAAGATCACCCCCACCTACCACGAACGCATGGTCTGGGGGCAGGGGGATGGCGCCGGGTTGCAGGTGGTGCCGACCGCCCTGGGCCGCATCGGTGCCCTGGCCTGCTGGGAGCACTACAACCCCCTGGCGCGCTTCGCCCTGATGACCCAGGGGGAGGAAATTCACTGCGCCCAGTTTCCCGGATCGCTCGTGGGTCCGATCTTCTCCGAGCAGACCGCCGTGACCCTGCGGCATCACGCCCTGGAAGCTGGTTGCTTCGTGGTGTCGTCCACCGCCTGGCTGGATCCGGCCGACCATGCCGTGATCACTCCCGATCCTTCCCTGCATCGTGCCTTCCAGGGGGGCTGCCACACCGCGGTGATCAGCCCGGAAGGCCGCTATCTGGCCGGCCCACTGCCGGAGGGTGAAGGGCTGGCGATCGCCACGCTCGACACCACCCTGATCACCAAACGCAAACGCATGATGGACAGTGTGGGGCACTACAGCCGTCCCGATCTGCTGGGGCTGCGGATCAACGCAGCGCCGGCCACCCAGGTGGACCCGATGCTGATCCCAGGAGCAGCTCAGGACAGCCACGCTCCGTCAGGCGCCACGGTGCAGGTCGCTTCCGCTGAGGCCCAGACCCATGGCTGATGCCTCCAAGCCGGCTCTGGCCAGCCAGAGCCTCGGGCGTTTCGTGACGGAGCTGCAGGTGCAGGGGCTGGTCGACCCCGCCGTGGCCGGCAACCAGGGGCGCCGCGGCGGAGCCGGTCCCTCCGACCATCGCGCCCTGACGATCGCGGGCACCACCGTGATGGTTCCCGTCTACAACGCGGTGTCCCAGGACTCTCCGTTCCGGCTGGAGCAGGCTGCCGATGGAGCGGTTGCCGTGACCGACCGGCCCGGCACAAACCTGGCCGCCGTGGAGCCTCCGCCACAACCACGCTTCTACGGCCTCTCCACCACCGACGGCACCCCCTACAGCGCCATCGCCCTGCTGCATGGCCGCGATGTGCTGGCCACCACCCTGCTCCAGACCTGCATCCGCTTTCGGGATCGCAGTCAGTCGTGCCAGTTCTGTGCCATCGAGCAGTCGCTCGAGGACGGACGCACCCTGGTGCGCAAGACCCCTGAGCAGGTGGCGGAGGTGGCCGAGGCGGCGGTGCGGCTCGATGGTGTGCGCCAGCTGGTGATGACCACCGGCACTCCGAACAGTGACGATCGGGGGGCCCGGCTGATGGCGGAAACGGCGGCGGCGGTGAAGGCGCGGGTGGACCTGCCGATCCAGGGCCAATGCGAGCCCCCGGATGATCCGATCTGGTATCTCCGCATGAAGCAGGCGGGGATTGACAGCCTGGGGATGCACCTGGAAGTGGTGGACGAAGCGGTGCGGCGTCGTGTACTCCCGGGCAAATCGGAGCTCAGCCTGGAGCGCTATGTCGAAGCCTTCGAGCAGGCCGTGGCCGTGTTCGGCCGCGGGCAGGTGAGCACCTATCTATTGGCGGGCCTGGGCGACAGTACCAGCACCCTGATCTCCTGCAGTGAACGGTTGATTGCGATCGGTGTCTATCCCTTCGTGGTGCCTTTCGTACCCATTTCCGGTACTCCTCTGCAGCACCACCCGGCCCCGAGTGCCGACTTCATGGTCGAGATCTATGAGGCCGTGGGCAGGTTGCTGGCCGAGTCCGACATCCGTTCGGACCGCATGGCCGCCGGCTGCGCCAAATGCGGTGCCTGCTCGGCCCTCTCCCTGTTTGAAAACGCATCCTGAGCCATCCCCGGTTCCATGTTGTTCATTGATCCCAGCAGCCACGACATCGGTCGCAGCACTACATCAGCTCCGGCCGCCTTCACCCCATCGGTGCGCTGGGGCATGGCTCTCGATGCCGAGGATTTCCAGCTCTCCCCGACGGCCAGTTCCGAGGAGTTTTCCTTCCATGTGCTCGGATCGGGCTCCAGGCTGCTGCCGAGCTACTGGGATCTGCGCAGCAGGATCTTCTGCGAGGAGCAGCACCTCTTCGAAGACTCGGATCGCGATGAGCTCGATGCCAGCGCCTACCCGATTGTGGCTGTGTCCCATAGCCATGCCCGCGCCGGTGAGGCCGTTGGTGTGGTGCGGATCGTAGAACTCAGCCCGCGGCTGTGGCAGGGCGGCCGGCTCGGGGTCGATGCCGATTTCCGCCGCCACAATCAGATCGGCAAGGGGTTGATCTGGAAGGCTGTCACCACCGCCCATGGCTGGGGTTGTGATCGCTTTCTCGCCACCGTGCAGCGTCAGAACGTTCCCTTCTTCCGGCGGCTGCACTGGCGCTCGCTCGAGCAACTCGACATCCGCGGCATCTCCCATCACCTGATGGAAGCCGATCTCTCCTATTACCGGCCCTCGCTGGAACGGCGACCGATCGCCCAGGCGGCATGACCCCCGCCGACCTGCAGGCACTGACGCTGCGGCTGCGGCAGCACCCGGGCCTGCGGGGGAAGGAGGAGATCCAGGCTCCGGCGAGAACTTTCCCGCCGTTGCCCTTTCCCGAACTGGGGCCAGCAGCGGCCCTGGGCGATGACGCCGCCCTGATCCCCGGCGTGACCGGCCCCCTGCTGCTGGCCTCCGAAGGGATGGACCCCCAGCTGGTCGACGACGACCCCTGGTTCGCCGGATGGAGTGGAGTGCTGGTCAATCTCAGCGATATCGCGGCCATGGGCGGCAACCCGCTCGCTGTGGTGAACAGCCTTTGGGCGACCGGTGAGCAGCATGCCGAGCGACTGCTGGCGGGGATGCGCTTCGCCTCCGACACATTCGCCGTTCCGATGGTGGGCGGTCACACCAATCTGCACAGCCCCTACAACGCGCTCTCGGTGGCTGTGCTCGGAACCACGCCAGGCCCGGTGCTCTCCGCTCGGGCCGCCCGCCCGGGGGATCGCTGCCATCTGCTGGTCAATATCAAGGGGCACTTTCATCGCCATTACCCCTTCTGGGATGCCGCGACTGAGGCGGAACCCGCCCGGCTGCGCCGCCATCTCGCTCTGCTGGTGGAGCTGGCCGGTGCCCGCATCGTGCACGGGGCCAAGGACATCAGCATGGGCGGCCTGGTGGGCACGGCTGTGATGTTCGCCGAGGCGGCACATTGCCGCCTGGAGCTGGATCTTGAGGCGCTTCAGCCGCCAGGCGGTGTGGAGCTCGAAGCCTGGCTCACCTGCTTCCCCAGCTATGGCTATCTCCTGGCAGTGGATCCGTCCCAGTCGGCAGCGCTGCGGCATGCCACCGGGATCGATCCCGATCTCCAGTGCGTGGAGATCGGCAGGTTTCAGAGCGGTGATGCCGAGCTGGTGCTGAGTGCCGCAGGGGCGTGCCAGCGGGTGTGGCACCAGCAGGACCCACTCACCGGTTTTGGCGCCCTGAACGATCTTGGCCAGGAGCATCTGTGACCATGGGCACGGCGATGCTCCTGGGGGGCTGGGAGCATGGCCGGAGCCCTTGCCCGATCGCCTGGTGCCAGAAGTTCACCTCACTCTGCAGTGGCCCGATGGCCTGAGCTCCCAGCTCTATTCACCCTCCACCGTGATCCTGGAGCACCTTCCCCCCGGCGAACAATTGTCCGTCGGCGACTTGCAGACCCGGGGGCTGGAGGGTCTGAAGCAGGCCTCTGAACGGGTGAGGGCGCGCTATGGATTCGCCTGCACGCGCACCGATGAGGAGGCCCTGAAACTGCAACAGACCCTGGCGGACTACAGCGCCGACCAGATGGTGACGATCCAGTCGGGCGACTGAAGGGCCCACGACTCCCTTCACCACCCCCACTTTCACTGAACGACCTCGCTCTGATCTGCTCGCTGAGACTCCCCTCGTTGTGACATCGAAGCCACCCCTGCCCCCGTTTGACCGTGACAGCGCGACCCAGAAGGCCCGCATGGCCGAAAATGCCTGGAATTCCCGCGATCCCGCCAAGATCGCCCTGGCCTACAGCGAAGACAGCGTCTGGCGTAATCGATCGGAGTTCATCCAGGGGCGCCAGGAGATCGAGGCGTTTCTGAAACGCAAATGGGCCCGCGAACTCGACTATCGCCTGATCAAGGAAGTCTGGGCCTGGCACGACAACCGCATAGCCGTGCGTTTTCAGTACGAATTTCACGACGACTCCGGCAACTGGTTTCGAGCCCATGGCAATGAGAACTGGGAGTTCGATGACCAGGGCCTGATGCGTCGTCGTGAGGCCAGCATTAACGACGTTCCCATCCGCGAATCCGATCGCCTGTTCCTCTGGCCCCAGGGCCCACGCCCGGATGATCATCCCGGCCTGACCGACCTGGGACTGTGAACCCGGCGGATTCCGACCTGCAGGATCACCCCCTGGCCGGTGCCATCACGGATCTACCGGCGCTACGGCTGTTCATGGAACACCATGTGTTCGCCGTGTGGGACTTCCTCCTGCTGGCGAAGGCGCTGCAGCGGCAGCTTGCCTTCAGGTCTCGCTTCGCTCCGTTGCCCGGCTCCGGCCCATCGCCCCGTTCAGATGCGGCGGTGGCGGTGATCGATCGGATCGTGGCGGAGGAGGAGTGTGATCAGGCGCCTGCCAATCCCTTAGGTGCCAGCCATCTCAGCCATCTGGAGATCTACCTGCTGGCGATGCGGGAGGTGGGGGCCTGTACGGCAACGATCGAGCAGTTGCTGAGCCGATTGCGGGGGGTTGAGGCCTGGACCTTGAGCCCTGCCGAGCTCGCTGCTGCCCTGGAGGGTCTACCGATCCCCCAGCCTTCACGGCGCTTCATGGCTTTCACCTTTGAGGTGATCGGCTGCGGTGAGGTGCTGCCGATGGCGGCGGCTTTCACCTATGGCCGTGAGCTGCTGGTGCCGTCGTTGTTCCAGGCCCTGTTGGAGCGGGCTCTGATTGCGCCGCAACGGGCTCCCTCACTGCACTGGTATCTGATGCGGCACGTTGCCATGGATGGTGACGACCATGGCCCTACCGCCCTGGCGATGCTGAGTGAGCTCTGCGGCGGCTGCTCCTCCAGGCTTCAAGCCACCCAGGCGATGGCCCGACGTGCCGTGCTGGCCCGCAGGCAGTTCTGGGATGACATCCACCGGGCTCTGGCCCCGGTGCCGCTGCCCCTTGGATCGAGCCTGGCAACAGCACGACCAGCCATCCGTCGCGCCAATGCTGCCTGAGCGGCATGGCATGAAGCCAGAGGAACGGATCCATCAGGATTCCATGGCTTCAGGATTGGATCGTCATGGACGCGATTGTCGGTTCTTGAAATCTGCGTTGACCCATCACGCCTATGCTGGAATCCGGTTGGAGATGAAGATCACTGTGACCGAAGACCAAGCCCCGCTGGATTACGACCAGGATCAGGTTGCCCAGCAGTACCAGGAAGCCAAACAGCAGCTCTGGCGTTCACGAATCGAGGAGCCGTCACTGATGCGGCTGATCGGAGACTTACGGGGAAAGCGGGTGATCGATGCGGCCTGTGGCGAGGGGTATTTCACCCGTAGGTTGCGGCAGGCCGGAGCGGCAGAGGTGGTGGGCTTCGATATCTCCGAACGCATGATCGAACTGGCCCGCTCCCAGGAGGCCCATGACCCGCTTGGGATTGCTTACCGGGTGGAGGATGCACGCACCGTGGTGCCGCAGCAGTCCTTTGATCTCGTGGTTTCGGCCTGGCTGCTGGTCCATGCCCAGACGCGCGAGGAACTTCAGGAGTTTTGCGACGGAATTGCCTCTCGCTTGCGGCCGGGAGGGCGCTTCGTGACGCTCACAACCAACCCCGATGTTTATTTCTTCAGGCCCAGGCTGGATTACCGGAAGTATGGATTCGAGATGACCCTGGCAGAGCATGTGAAAGGCGGAGCCCCGATTCGCTTCACCATGCACCTCGAGAAGGCCGATCTGGAGATTGTGAATTACTACTTGCCGCTAACGGAGTATCGAGAAGCCTTCCGCAGGGCGGGGTTTCGTGATTTTCAGCTGCATCCACTGCACTTGGCGCCTGACCCCGCTGGTCGTGATGACAGGGCGGATTGGGAGGACTTCTTGAAGAACCCGATCATGATTCTCTTTGATTGTGTCAAGGTGGAGTGACCAGGAATCATTCACTCGGGTGCTGCAAAAGCCGAATGATTTTCCTCCTGCCAATTCACATCCTGCAAGTCGCGGAACACCTGGCGCACGCCCACACCCCAGGCGCTGCTCAGTTCCGCGAACTCGGCATCGCCATCGCCGAAGCGGCGGCGGTGGGTGATAGCCAGGCTGTCACGCTCATAGGCGATCAGATCGATCGGCATCCCCACCGAAAGATTGCTGCGCATGGTGGAATCGAACGACACCAGCACACATTTGGCCGCATCCGCCAGCGAGGTGTCGGCGTGAATCACGCGGTCGATGATCGGCTTGCCGTATTTCGCCTCGCCGGTCTGGAGAAACGGCGTATCTGCGCTGGCTTCGATGAAATTTCCCTCGGCATACATCCGAAACAGCCGTGGCGCTTCGCCCTTGATCTGGCCGCCCACCAGAAACGACGCATTGAACCCACTACCTGAGGCTTCCAGGTAGGCGGCATCACGCTGCTGGACCTTGCGCACCACATCCGACACCAACAGCATCACATCAAACATCGTGCGCGCCGTCCAAAGGGTGTCGCCCCCATTGCTGTCGTCGGCCCGCTGGCGCAACAGGCTGATCACCGCCTGGGTGCCGGCCAGACTGCCGGAGCTGAGCAGCACCAGCACCCGATCGCCGCTGCGCTCGAACACGGTCATCTTGCAGAAGGTGGCGAAATTATCCAGACCCGCATTGGTGCGTGAATCCGAGCCGAACACCATGCCGGCCTGCAGGAGAACGGCTACGCAATAGGTCATGTGGCCCACACCTGGAAAGATTCCAGTGTCGAGGAACCGAACGTGGTGGGGAAGGCCCCATCGGCCGCATCTCGGCCGCGGGCGATCAGGATGCGCCCGATTCGCGGAGGATTGCTGCGTGGATCGAAAACAGACCAGCCATCGTCGAGGTAGGCCTCGAACCAGGCTGAGAAGTCCATGGCCGAGTGGGGCGGCCGCACCGCGATGTCGCTCAGGTAACCGGTGCTGTAGCGAGCCGGAATGGTCATCCAGCGGCAGAAGGCAATGGCCAGCAGGCCTGCTGGCCCTTCGTCGTGGCGATCAGGTCTTGGCGGACCTCCAGTTCCACGTGGGGAATCCGCCGTTGCCCTCCATGCACCGGCGTGAAACTGTGCACGGCCACCAGCACGCCGGGCTGACCCTGCCGGGATCGCCCATCAAGCTCGGCGGCGATGCGGCGGTGGCAGGGCTCGAACAGCGCCTCAGGCCCTCGCCGACGCACGTCCGAAGAGAGGGTGCGATTGGAGGGGATCAGGGCATTTTCGCTGCGCACCACGATCGAATCAGGGGCCCAGGGCGGATGGTTCACGTCGATCACCAGCCGTGAGTAGTTGTGGAGGATCAGGACGGCATCCAGCCGAGCCGAGAGGCGCTCCGCCAGAGCCGCCACACCCAGATCCCAGGCCCCATGGATCTCGAGCACCTCATCGCTGAGCTGAAGCTTGGCCAGAGAGCGGGGAATGGAGCGGCCGGCGTGGTCGGCGGTGAGCAGCACGGCGGAGCGCCCCCCGGAGCCGACGATCCGGAAACGGCATGGCAGGCGCGTGCGGGGGCATGCAGCCAGATCTCGAGAATAAGATCTGGCTGTGGGACAGTGACCATCCATCCCCCCATGCTCGTGCCAAACGACAGCAAGTCCATCAAGTCGGTGATCGCTGGCCTGCTGGTCCTGGTCGGCGCGATCGGAGGCCTGGCCCTGCTGGTCTGGTTCACGGTCGTGCTGCTCGACCTCAAACACCTGAACACCTCCGGTTTCACCCTGCCCTGAGGAGAGCCCTCACGCGGGCCGCGCAGGGAAACGGCTGCTGAATCCGAGCAGGTCGAAGCCCGTGACCAGAACACCGATGCCCATCAGGAGACCAATCACCGAGAGCAGAGCGGGCCTGCACGATGCCCTGTGATCGAGGGGAGGGGCGGCGCATGATCAGACACCGTCCTGGCTTGCCGAATTAACGTGCGAAAAAGCAAGAATCCTGCGTTGCTGCGGCATCCCTATCTCAGGTCAAAGCACGGGCTTCGCCTGCAGATTCACCTGGGCCCTTGCAGAGGACGCCGCGTGCGAAGGGTCCTTGACCGAGGGCAAGGCTGAAGGGGCCACGGCACAGCAGAGCAGCCTGCAGGTCGTACGGGATGAAGCTGCGACGGCAGGCAGCCGGGACCCATCGGCGCGATCCTGGTTGGAGCACAACGACACCACCTCTGCGATGGGCCTTCCCTCAGATCAGCCACTGAACCCCTCCTCAGGGGAGCCCCAGCGCCGCAGCGGGCGGTACCGCTACCACGGTGGCAAGCCTGCCGATCCCAACGAGGGTGTGCATCCTGAAATGGTCGACGCCGACGCATCCCAGCAACCGTCTGCCGGCATCCCGGGCAGCCCCGATGAACTGATCGCCATGCAGGCCAGGTCCGAGCGTCTGGAGAAGCCCGAACAGGAGCCGAGTGCCAAGGTCCAGGAGGTGCTGGATCTGATCGAACAGCTCGATACCAGTGCCTCTGAAGATCAGCAGATTGCTCTGACGCTGGTCCGTCAATTGGAGGGGTTCCACGATGAGGTGGTCGAGGAGATGAAGGACGACGCGCAGGCCAAGCACACTCAGATCATTGCCTGGGCAATCGATGCCGACCGGTTGATGCGCAGTCGGATCTTGCTGGAGTCCGTTGACCTGGAGTGAATCGATCCGGAGAAGATCCCGATCCAATCAGCTCCTGCAGCAGCATCCTTGGGAGCACCGGCTGATCCTGCGACACAACGACCTGAGCAAGGATTCTTTGATTGTCTGCGGTCAGACGTCGGTTCCGGGACACCGAATCCAGCCAATTCCATCCCTTCTGCCACCATTCAGATCGCTCGAACGCAGATCGAGTGAGCCAATGTCAGTGGATTCATGACAGGCTTGGCATCAGCCCGCCGCGGCGACCAGGGATCCAGGCCAGTGGCTGATCGGCTGCTGGTCGAGGATGGATGCGTGCATCCATCCTTCTGGCGTGGGATGCAGCTCCTCAGCACATCTTGGTGATCGGTCATGGCATCCGTTTCCCGTTTCTGGTCCACCTGGGGGGCGACCCAGCTGATGCTGTCCCCTGCCCTGGTTCTGCTCACCCTGGCGAAACCTGTCCACGCCCAGGTGCAGGTGCTGTGTGAGGGCACCCTGCTGGAGGCTCAGGGCAGTGCTGAACGCAAACGCGCCACCCAGCGCCTGGGCATCTCCCTTGGGCTTGAGGCGGAGGCGGCCTCGGCCGATGCCGCCCTGGCAGAACTGCAGCGCCGTCTTGCCGCTGTGCGCTCAGCACTTCAGGATCTCGATGTCAACGATCTGCGGGTGAGCTCTCCGTCGACATGGCAGCGCTCAGCGGAATCGAATCGACCGGCCCGGATCACAGCACAACTGCAGGTGAGTGGCGATCTGGCACCAGAGCGTTTGCAGCGCTTGGTCCGTGACGTGGGTGCCTTGCCGGGTGTCCAGCTAGCGCCGGTTCGCCCTCAGGCGGATCCGATCGCCGATGTTGCCGTGCGGCGCGAGCTGTTGAGGCTCGCGTATCAGGATGCCTTGCGGCAGGGCCGCGAGCTCGCTGAAGCGATCGGGCTCAGTCATGTGCGGCCGCTGCAGGTTTCGGTGAATGGCGGATTCAGGCCAGTGCCGATGCTGGCCAGGGCCGCCGATGCGGCCGCGCCCCCACCCTTCGATCCGGCCGAACTACCCAGTCCGATCGACAGGCTGCAGCTGCAGGCCCAGTTCTGCGCGCGCTGAGATTGGCGCCACGGCGATCGATCCGGGCAAGCGCAATCTTGTCGGGGCACGTCGCGGGGCTGTAACACCTTTCTCCCAGGCAGGTGTCCGGACGCCCCCCGCTCAGAATCGGTACTTCACTTGGGCGTACAGGCCCTTGCCCAGGGCCCAGTCGGTCCATTCGCCCAGGTTGTCGTTGGTTTCGAACTGTTCCACCCAGCCCAGTTCCACCAGCCAGCTGTTGCCGGCCAACCAGCGCGCCAGGATCCCGCCGGAGCCCACCGTGTCGGAGAAGGTGACCCCCGCCAGGGTGGTCGTCACACCACCCATGCCGATGAACGGCACCAGCTGGAGGCTTTGGTTGTTCTTCTGCCAGAAGGTCCAGGCCACCTCGGCGGTGCCGAGCCAGCCGTTGTCGCCACTGAGGAACTGGCCGGGCAGGCCGCGGATGCCGGCATCGGAGCCCACGGTGAACTGCATCGAGTTGGTCAGGGGCTTGAAGGCCACCTGGCCGCCGGCCCGCAGGTTCAGTTGCCAGCTGGGGGCAAAGGCCCAGGCCGCTGAGATCAGGCCGCCGAGGGCGGTGGCTTCGCCGGGATAGAGATCCACCTCGGCCAGCTCCTTGCGCTGCTGCTGGGGTGTGGCGGCGGCAATGCCCTGCAGCAGATAGACGTTGCCAGCCCAGCCCAGCGAGCCGCTGAGTCCATTGGCGGCCAGACCGACCCGCAGGTAGCCGTTGCTGGGGGAGCGCACGCTCTCCGGCACCAGGTCCGGCAGGGCCCTGCCGTCAAGGTAGGTAGTGCTGCGGTCGCCGCTGAATCCGGCGAACAGACTCCAGCGCTGGCTGAGGGTGTCCTTGAACACCCACTCGACCTGGCCCAGCCCCTGGAACTGGGTCGTGGAGATGCCGTTCGTGGGGGAGGGAAGCTCGATCAGGTTGCGGCGGCTGTAACCGAAGGCGCCGGTGAAGTTCCATTGATCGGCCAGGGGCACCGTGTAGCTCACCGACGTGATCACAGCCCCGAGTGAGGGCGTGTTGTCTGTGCCGAGCTCGCTGTAGATCAGCAGGGTGTCGCCGCGGGTGGCCAGGTTGGCCTTGGCGATGGTGCCGATGGCGCGTGCCTCACCGGAGCCGTTGGAGCCGTCGTTGCGGAGGGAGAATTCGCCTTGCCAGGGCTGGTCGCTGGGCTGGAAGCTCACCGTGAAGACCGCCTGGGAAGGGTCGCTGCCCAGGCGTGAAAGGTTGCCGCGCACGTTCGCCAAACCCGGCAGGCGCTTCAGCAATTGAAGTTGCTGCTCCACGGTGGGCAAATGCAGCACCGAGCCCTGCAGGGGAGCCAGCAGCCGCGACACCTTGCGGCTGAGGCGGCCGTCGTCGCTGTTGACGCGGAGTTCCACCACTCGCCCTTCGACCACCTCCAGGTAGCCAGGGGCTGGTGTGGCTTTGACATAGACACGGCTGTTGAGATAGCCATCGGCCACCAACCGGGCCGTGAGGACGGCAGCACAGGTCTGGAGCCGTTGGGCCGATGCCTCGCCGGCGCCGCACCCGGCCAGGATTGTTGAGAGATCAGAAGCGTCGTAGACGGTGAGCCCCTCCACCCGGGGCTCTGCACTGCTGCCGAAGTCGCCGGGTACGGCTGGTGGTTCGGTGCCGGGTTGATCCGGGGATTCGGGCGTCTGGGCCGGGGGCTCGCCATCGATCGGTTCCTGAATCTCCACCGGAACCGGTTGCTGCTCTCCCCGGGGGGCCGGACGCTGTTCCCCGGCATCGGGTCCGGGCAGCCGAATCGGACTGTTCTGCAGCGGCGGCGCAACCAGCTGGGCTAACAGGAGGAGCATCTGATGCCCACAGAACGCAATTCCAACCGGGAATTGTCAACGGAAGGATCGAGGGTGGTGAAGGCTGGTGTGCCGCTGTTTCGATCGACTGAAAGACTTCAAAGCTGTGCGTCAGGGACTCTGCCCTTCAGGCGGTCGACGGCAATTGGACAGGCAGAGCCCGGCGGGGCATGGGTCATCCGCGATACCAGGGCTTCTGGCGCGGGCATTCCCGACAGCCATGGTAGCGATTGCTACTCAAGGGCAGACAATCGCAGAGCCTGCTGTTAGAAGAAAATGGATAGTTTCGGACGTGCTCAACGCGAGCGTGCTCTAAAATTGAGCTCATATGTCAAGTTTTTCCATCCTATGCTGAACTCATTGGCGATAGGCCTGACGAGTCGCGGCAACCTTTACGGCCTCAGTGGGGGCTTTGGCGCCTCGCGGCATCAACGACAGCCACCTCCCCCCATGACGGCAAAGCCTCAATTCCGCCTGTGGGCGTTGGGCCTCGGGGCCGGCCTGGGCCTCACGGGGCTGCTCCTGGGCGCTGGTCGTGCGGCGGCGGAGGTGAAGGGAGCGGCAGGAGCGAGGAGCCTGGGCACGGTGGTGAATGGGGTCAGGGACGGCAGCTGTGAAGCCGGCCTGTGCGGCGTGAGTGGCGGAACGGGGGCAGGGCGCAATCTGTTTCATCGCTTCGGTGCGTTCGATACGCGCGGCGGCATCACGGGAGTGCGGATTGAGTCGGGTGGATATAGCAATGTCATGGTAGGGGTGATTAATTCCCTGGGCAGCTTTATTGATAAGCCGGTTTCACTGAGCAGCAAAGGAAATCTGTTCTGGCTGTCTCCTGGCGGGATCACGATCAGTGGCTCCGGCGGATTCCAGAATGTGCAGCATCTCAATCTCAGTACCGCCACGGCTCTGCGGATTGGATCTGGCCTGTTTGATGTGCTGGGAACAACGCCGGCCCAGGCGGCCCTGCTCAGTGGTGAACCGCTGCGGGGCCGCTCTGGCCTGGTGACGGACTCGGCCAGTCTGGCGGCGCTGGGGTTGAGTAGCAATGGCGATCTGAGCCTCGCTGGCGGCACGCTCACGGTGGATCAGAGCCTGCTGATGGATGCCCAGGGCGGCAATGTGATTCTGCAGGCGGCGCGTCTGCTGGTGAGTGGCGGCGAGATCGAGGTGGCCGGCCGTGATGTGAGCATCAGCTCCAGTGAGCTGAACGTGAGCAGCGCCGATGGCGTGGGCGGGCGGATTGCGGTGGAAGGAGAGGTGGTGAGTGTTCGCGATAGCCGCATCGATTCGAGCGGAGCCACCGGTGGCGGAACCGTGGTGCTGGCGGCGGTGGGAGATCTGACGCTGGAGAACACCGACGTGCTCGCCACTGGCGGCGACGGCGACGGCGGTGAAGTGGCGAGCGAGCCAGAGAGCGCTGGCGATGGTGCCGGAAACGATCCGGCCACGGTTGTTGCGGCCGCAGAGGAGGAAGAGGCGTCGGCCAGTGAGGCCGGCAGCGATGGATCCGAGACCGGTGGAACAGAGACCGGTGGATCCGAGACCGGTGGATCCGAGGCCGCGGCGGATGGCGCCAGCGAGACAGGCCTCGAGACATCTGATGCGGATAGCACGGACGCCCCGGCAGCAGGACCAGATGTCGCCAGCGAGGGATCGGCGGCCTCAGCCTCGGAACCGTCATCCGAGGCGATGCCTGAGGCCAGCAGCGGTGCAGCCTGGCCATCCGGTGCTGTGATCGTGGCTGAAGCCGGATCAGGCGACTCCGGACCAGCTGATGCGGGTTCGAGTGATCCAGCACCGTCCGCCCCGGTGGGTGTGGCCGCCACCGCCGCCTCGACACCGCCGCCAGCGGTAGCTGATGGGATCCCGGCTAAGGCGGTGCTGGCCGATGGGGGACGGATTGAGCTGAAGGGGCAGCGGGTCTTGATCAGCGGCGGCATGATCAATGCCTCCGGCAGTGGCTCTGCGGAAGGCAGCACCGATGGCGGTAGCGGCACGGTGGTGGAGAACAGCGGCACGAGCGGCAGCTGGAGCTTTGCGCCGCAGACCGGCACCACAGACCTGAACGCAGCGCTGGCGGAACCGCCACAGGACGCCGTGACTGTGGTGGAAGCTCCGCTGCTGGAGGCTGCGGTGCTCGAGCCCCTGGCCAGTCAGGTCTCCGCTGAGGACATGTCCACGGTGCAAGCTCCCCTCGTGACGGAGGAAGTGATCGCATCCCTGAGCAATGACGTTTCTGCTCTGGATGTGACAGCCGTTACGGCTGCAGCGCCGGCTGCCGCCCTCCTGGCCCCATCGACCCCGTTGGTGTCAACAACAACACCATCGACCACAGCTCAGGTTCCACCGGCCAGTGGCCGGGGGGGGCAGGTCACGATTGCCGGTGCCACGGTGCTTCAAAGTGGCGCCATTCGGGCCAGCGGCAGCAGCGGCGGCAGTGTGGTGCTGACTGCCGCTGAGACGTTGATGAGCTCGGCGGAAGTGCGTGCCACCGGTTCGGCGGGCAACGGTGGTGTGATCCAGCTGGAGGCGGGCGGCAACGTGATCCAGTCAGCTGCGTCCGTCTTGCAGGCCAGCGGCACGGAACTCGGAGGCAGCATCACGGTGTCAGCGGGAAGGAACCTGTTCAGCTCCGGCACCTATGAGGCGATCGGCACGGGCGAGCAGGCCCAGGGCGGCAGCATCGAGATCAGTGGGACCACAATCCAGCTGCAGGGCGCCAGTGCCGATGCCAGCGGTGACGGTGGCGGCGGTTCGATCCAGGTGGGGGGAGGATTCCGGGGAGCGGCGCTGCCGAGCGGAGCCGCGAATGCCCGATCCACCACGGTCACCTTCTCCACAACATTGAACGCAGATGCAACCGGCCAAGGTGATGGCGGAACGGTGATTGTCTGGTCGGATGATACGACGCGTTTCTATGGCTCCGTATCGGCAAAGGGCGGACTACAGGGCGGTGATGGCGGCCTGCTGGAGGTGTCCGGCAAGGAACTGCTGACCTTTGGTGGAACGGCCGATGCGTCAGCGCCAAAGGGTAAGGCAGGCACCCTGCTTCTAGACCCCAAAAATATCATCATTGATGCCTCCGCGACCCCAAGGGAGGGAAGCTATTTGGTCACAGATCTGGTGGATCCGAATCCAGTGGAGTATGGGGGATTTGGACGTGATGTACTGGTGCTGAGCGGTGGAAACATTCTGGCTTTCGACCCTGCCGATGATGCAGTCGCTGCCGATGCAGGAGCGGTCTATCTCTTTAATGGCCAAACCGGGGCCTTGCTGTCGACGCTGCATGGTTCCAATCCTGATGATCAGGTGGGAAATTATGGCGCCGTTGAGCTGAGCAATGGTAACTTTGTGGTGCTTAGTCCTGACTGGGATGCCCCATCAGATTCTGGACTGATCGAAGCAGCAGGAGCCGTGACCTGGGGGCATGGGACAACAGGCGTCAATGGGGCGGTGAGTTCGACCAATTCCTTGGTGGGCTCGAATGAATTTGATTATGTCGGCGAGTATGGCGTGACGCCATTGAGCAATGGTAATTACGTGGTAAATAGTCCTTTCTGGGACGCTCCCTCCCGTTCGGATCTGATCTCAGATGCAGGGGCCGTGACCTGGGGGAATGGCACTGTTGGAACAGCAGGTGTGGTGAGCGCAGAAAATTCACTGGTGGGCTCTTTTTCGGGCGATCAAGTGGGCGGGGGGGGCGTGACAGCATTGAGCAATGGCAACTACGTAGTGAACAGTTATCAGTGGAACTCTATAAATCCACCGTTTGGCCTGCTTGCGGGAGCTGTCACCTGGGGCAATGGAAGTGGCGGCACCGTGGGTGCCGTAAGCGCAACCAATTCACTGATTGGCTCTGATTTTAGTCATCGAGTCGGTCTCGGTGGTGTAACCGCGCTGAGCAACGGCAACTATGTAGTGCTTAGTCCTGAGTGGGATTCCCCGACTGCTTCTAATGTCGGGGCTGTGACATGGGGGAATGGAAGTGTCACGGGAGAGCGTACGGCGGGCGTGGTGAGCTTAGATAATTCACTGGTGGGCTCGAATACGTTTGACTATGTAGGGGCTGGTGGCGTGACAGCGTTGAGCAATGGCAACTATGTGGTGAACAGTTACCTTTGGGATGCCCCATCCGATTCGGGGCTGATCTCAGATGCGGGGGCCGTGACCTGGGGGAATGGGAGCGGTGGCACGGTGGGTGAGGTGAGTGCAGCTAATTCACTCGTGGGCTCCAATCCCAGTGATCAAGTGGGTCGTGGTGTGACGGCATTGAGCTTTGCCCCTTATGTGGTCAGCCCTGGTGGGGTGACGGCATTGAGTAATGGCAACTATGTGGTGAGCAGTCCGGACTGGAACGCTCCCTCCGATTCGGGTCTGATCTCAGATGCAGGGGCCGTGACCTGGGGGAATGGCAGTGGTGGCTCGGTAGGCCAGGTGAATGCCACCAATTCACTTGTGGGCTCTCTTGTTGGGGATCGAGTGGGCCTGGGTGGCGTGACAGCATTGAGCAATGGGAACTATGTGGTGGCTAGTCCCGAATGGGATTCCCTGAATGCTTCGTTGAATTTTGGGGCTGTGACATGGGGCGATGGAGCCACCACGGGCACGCGTACGGTGGGCGAGGTAAGTGCTGCTAATTCACTGGTGGGCTCTGGCACCAGTGATCAAGTTGGCATTGGCGGGGTGACGGCGTTGAGCAATGGCAACTATGTGGTGAACAGTTATCTCTGGTGGGATCGAACCGTCCCTGATGCCCCTGTCGGATATGTTGGGGCTGTGACATGGGGCGATGGAGCCACCACAGGCACGCGTCTGGTCGGTGAGATAAGTGCTGCTAATTCACTGGTGGGCTCTGGCACTAGTGATCAAGTTGGCATTGGCGGGGTGACGGCGTTGAGCAATGGCAACTATGTGGTGAGCAGCTATTTCTGGAATACTCCGTCTACTCCGCGGAACTATTACGAGGGAGCAGTGACCTGGGGGAATGGCAATGGCGGCACGGTGGGCGAAGTCAGCGATACAAATTCATTGGTAGGCTCTGCTACTAATGATTTTATTGGCAGTCGCGGCGTTGTAGAGGTCGGAACCGGCAATTATTTGGTAATAAGTCCAGGCTGGGATGACCCATTCGGCTCTAGCGGGTATATTACAAATGCTGGTGCTGTGACATGGGGAAATAGCAGTGGCAGCACGGTGGGCGCGGTGACTGCCGCCAATTCACTGGTGGGCTCTTTTTCGGGCGATCAAGTGGGCTCGGGGGGCGTGACAGTCTTGAGCAATGGCAACTTTGTGGTGAGCAGCCCTTTCGTGGATGCCTCATCCACCTCTGGGCTGATCCAAAACGCGGGTGCCGTGACCTGGGGGGACGGCAGTGTTGGCTTGTCTGGGCCTGCAACCAGCTTGAACTCGCTCCTCGGTACGCAAACGTACCAGGGCTATGGGACATATTGTGGTGAAGGCTGTGAATCAAAGATTATTGGGCTTGATGGTGATCGATTTGTTGTTGGCTCACCATCCACAGATTCCGCCACTGCGTTCGGTGTTGGCCTGCTGCAAGTGGCGGAAGGGAACATCCTTTCTGGCATGCTCGGCTCTGATCAGATTCTGACCCCAGCGCAGATTGAAGCGATCGCAAACAGCGGAACGGATGTGATCCTGCAAGCAAATAATGACATCACGCTGACTCCAGCATCCGACATCAACATCGACAATCCTGAAGGGATTGGTGGCTCCCTCTCTCTGCAGGCCGGGCGATCCATCGTTCTGAACTCCAGTATTACTACAGACGGCTCAGATGTAAGCTTACTCGCCAACGATCCATTGGCAGATTTTGAATTTCGTGATCCTGGAGAAGCAGAAGTTTGGATGGGCGAAGGCACAAGGATCAACACAGGCACTGGTAATATCGACATCAAACTTTCCCCCTCTAGATATGGAGAAGGTGAATCAGTAGATGCAGATGCGGGCAATGTCACGCTCCAAGCCTTATCCGGCTCAACTGTGCGGATTGACGCTCAAACCGATGCCGGCAACACAATCAGTCTCAACGAACAGATCAGCGCAAGTTTCACCAATGATGATTATAGCGCCTCTGACTCTATTGTCTTGAACATTGGGGAAGGATCGTTGCTGAACAATGGTGGCGATTATGTTCTGAGCGTTGATGCGGAGTTCGGAGCTCGCTGGCTTGTCTATGCAGCCGAGCCCTCCGAAGAGGTGAATGCTCTTCCACGTGGCTTCAAGCAATACGGCAAGGTCGAGGGCGATAGGACACCGATTGCAGCGGCATCAGGAAATGGAGTGATTTATGGAAATTCACCAATTATCGAAATCAGCCTTGAAGGCTCAGTTTCGAAAACGTATGACGGCACACCTGACTCCACGCTGGAAGGAAGCTCTTATGTTGTGACAGGCATTCTAGATGGTGACAACGTCGACTTCTCGCTCCCTGGTTCGGGTCTGTTCGTGGACTTAGAGGGGCAGGGGGTTAAGAATGTAGGTACAGGGATAAATGTACAAGTCTCTGGACTGGCCATCGTCGACGAAGAGATAAACAAGGTTTTTGGGTATCAGCTCGCGAGTGAAACCATCACTGGTGCCATAGGTGAAATCACGCCAAAGGCTCTCACGGTGACGCTGAGTGCGCAGAGCAAGGAGTATGACGGCACCACAACAGCAGAGCTGGCCAGCGAGGATTACCAGCTGACCGGTTTTGTAGACGGGGAGGGAGGAAACCTGCAGTCCCTGCCGACAGAGGGTCAGTTCAATAGCAAGGATGTGTTGGCGGCAACCCGTGTGTCGGCGGAGTTGACAGCAGAGAACTATCAGGCGTCAAGGGGAACAAGTCTTGATAATTACAGCGTCGATACCAGTGCCGAGGGAGACGGAAGCATCACGCCAAAGGCTCTCACGGTGACGCTGAGTGCGCAGAGCAAGGAGTATGACGGCACCACAACAGCAGAG
>NZ_JAYGIC010000116.1:41258-44798 GCF_034931105.1 Synechococcus sp. CCY9201
CGGTTTTGTAGACGGGGAGGGAGGAGACCTGCAGTCCCTGCCGACAGAGGGTCAGTTCAATAGCAAGGATGTGTTGGCGGCAACCCGTGTGTCGGCGGAGTTGACAGCAGAGAACTATCAGGCGTCAGAGGGAACAAGTCTTGATAATTACAGCGTCGATACGAGTGCCGATGGAGACGGAAGCATCACAACTCGCCCACTATCGACTTGGCTTGGCAGCGGAGGTGGCCTTTGGAGTGAATCTACTAATTGGGATGCTCTTCCTACCTTAGGCAACGTAGATTCAGTGCTTATTGGAGAAGGCAGCGGATCGATTGTTTTTGATTCCAGCGCTGGCTTCGTGTCGTTGCAGTCTCTGGATATTGGAGGCGTACTCAGAGTGGAGGGTGGATCACTTGCCGTTTCCGGAGCCACAGAGATATCAGAAAGTGGCTCCTTTAACTTCCTGGGAGGAGCCTTCTCTACCGCTGAATTGCTGAATTCTGGCAGCGTGCGCCTGGCAGCGGCTACCCCTGGAGCAATCAGCTTAATTACAAATACCGGGGGAGACATTGTTGCTGATTCTGGTCTTCAGGTTGCAACCTTGAATCTTCTCGGGGGATCGGTGAGTGGCTCTGGCTCCCTAAACGTGACAGATAGCTACTCACAATCAGGAGGTCTGATCAGCGGCTTTGACACTGTTGCCATTAACCAGGCCAGTGGTGAACTAAGCCTGTCCCAGGGTCAGATTCTGTCCCCAGGAGGGTCAATTGCTTTAAATAGCGATTCAGGCTCTTTGCTTTTGGAGAACACTTTACTGGATACCAGTGGCGCCGCCGATGGAGGCCTGACAAGCCTGGATGGCAGGACAATTAACATACTAAACAGTGACATCAATACTTCTGGAGAAAATAACGGAGGAGCGATTGACATTGGCTTACGCTCACTGCCAAGTAATGTGGTAGTTATCGGTTCCAACCTAATCGCTGATCCCCCCGCGATTGGCGGCTCCTTGCGGATCAATGGATCCAGTATCGACATCAGAGGTGGCAGCCGCGGAACCATCCTCAACGTCGTTGGGCTTTCAGGTGGCCTGGTGCAAATCGGATCCTTGGACACGAACGCTCTCAATATTGATGGCGGCGTCACAATTCAGCTTGGTCCAACGGCTTCCAGCGCCTTCCTGACAGGCCCGCGACCTCCTGCCACCTTGTTCAACGACGCCACCATCCAGATCATCGGTGGCACACCGACTCCGACTCCGACTCCGGGGCCTGGACCTACGCCAACCCCCATCCCAGCCCCGGGTCCTACGCCGACCCCACTCCCCACGCCAACGCCACTTCCTGGGCCTGGACCTTCGCCAACGCCCATCCCAGCCCCGGGTCCTACGCCGACTCCGCTCCCCACGCCAACACCTGCGTCGAGCCAATCTCCCAACCCCAGTCCAGTGCCGGTCTCGTCGTCACTGCTGGACCAGGTCTTGAGCGTTCAGTCCCTGATTGAGCAGCCGCCCATCACCGATGAGGAGGTGATTCCCTCTCTGGAGGCATCAGCACCGTTGCCGCTGGGGGGAGGGGGTGATGTGACTGTGGAGCAACCGATTCGAATCACCCTGGAGACGAGTTCCTTCCTTTTCACTGACGAACTTGCGGAGATGCCGGGTGTGCTCAGCGATGCCTTGCTGGCAGAGTCGATCCTCGACCTCCGTCCTGACGATGGTCCGGCAAGCGGAGAGCCTGTCACTCAGGAATTGCTCGCGGCACTCCCCTTCGACACCGTGTTTCAGGTGGATCTGGAGGCAGATCTCACGTCAATCGATCTAGAGGGCGATGACTGGCTGGCCCGGGCGGATCTGGAAACGGATGCGTTCAGCCGTTCGTTACTGGAGGCGCAGGCTCTCCGCTCCGCGGATGTAGTGACCTCCACTCTCGATCTGCTCAATGGACTGGGATCTCCCCTGCAACTGGCGGTCTTGCCGATGACGAGTGCCGAGGCAATTCAGGCTTTCCAGATGGGGGAACAGCGCTCCTCCGATGACACTGCCGAGAAACTCGCCCTAACGGGAGGGCGCCGTGTCACGCCCCTCACAACTGAGGAAGTGCAAAGTGTGCTTCAGCGGGTTCAGCGCGCCTCCAATTACGCGCCTTACAAGTTGGGAGCGCTGCGGATGAGTTTCAGCAGCGACGCCGCAGCTGGAAGTCTCAACGGAGAAGGCTTTCTCGACATCACGCTCGTCCCGGCGGAGGGCGAAGTGGTGGGCCGCCGCGTCATGGTGGATACAGGGCAGTTTGGCGAGCGACTGCGGCAGTGGTACGGACAACTGGCCAAACAGAGTCCGATGGACCTAGCCAATCCCTTGGCGCCCGCGCGCCAGCTCTACGACGTTCTGATCCGACCAATGGAACAGGACATCAACTCTCTGGGGCTCACGACGCTTCTGTTATCGGCGGATGCCGGCTTGCAGGCGGTTCCATTTGCGGCCCTGCACGATGGCCAGCAATTTCTGGCGGAACGGATCGGCATTGCGCTGACGCCCTCGATCGGTTTGATGCCACTGGATGTACCGCCGGCGGGGGAGAAGAGTCAACTGCGCACCGGCGCGTCCCGTTTCGACGGGCTGGCACCGCTGCCGCTGGTGCCTCAGGAGCTGGATCAGCTTGCACTCGAGATCCCGGGACGCGCTTTCCTGGATGCAGCTTTCACGCCTGAGCTGTTGCTAGAGAAGGCGGGTGATCCGGCCTTCCAGCAGGTTCATGTGGCGACCCACGCCGAGTTCCTGCCTGGCGGGCCCGCCAAGGCACAGCTTTACTCTGGTGTTGGGCCGATGAGCCTGGCGGAATTCTCCAGCCTGCGCCAGCGGCGCGATGGACAGCCGCTCGACCTGTTCACCCTCAGTGCCTGCCGCACCGCCCTGGGAGACAAGGACAGTGAACTCGGCTTTGCCGGACTGGCCTTGCAGGCGGGCTCCCGCAGTGCGATCGGCACCCTCTGGTACGTGGACGATGTGGCCACATCAGCCCTCTTCGTGCAGTTTTATCGCTACCTCGATGCGGGGATGCCGAAGGCGGAGGCCCTGCAGGCGACCCGCAAGGCGTTCGCCAGCGGCGCGGTGCGACTTCAGGGGGATGCGGTGATCGGCACTGACGGACGGGCTCTGCTCAGCGGGCTGAGCCAAGCGCAACAGCGACGCGTGGAGAATGGCGTGACGCATCCCTACTTCTGGGGTGGAATGCAGTTGCTCGGCACTCCTTGGTGATCAGCCATGGCCCGCCTTTTCCCGTCTTCCCGCCCATGGGGGATCGCCCTGCTGCTGGCCTGCCCAGTCCTCGCACAGCTAGGAGCCTGTCGCGCATAGATCACCGCCCGCATTCTCCACATACGCCCCTGAATCTGCTCAGATCTCAGTGACTGCAATGGATCTGGTCGATAGCATGGGGCATGAGCAAGCCCAAGACCTTCCGGCCCTGGACCCCGGGACAGACCAGCTTGATGCCACCGTCGCCGATCGACTGGCTGCCGAGTGATCACCTGGTGTTCTTCCTGCTGGAGCTGGTGGAG
>NZ_JAYGIC010000117.1:0-38455 GCF_034931105.1 Synechococcus sp. CCY9201
CCACGTCGCTGCCCGCCAGGGCCCCGGTGTGGGAGGCCGCCGCCCGCGCCGCCTCGGCACTGCGCCCGCCCTTGATCAGCACGATCGGTTTGGTCAGCGCCACCTCGCGCGCAGCCGAGAGGAAGGCGCGGGCATCGCCGATCGCCTCCATGTAGATCACGATGCTGCGCGTGGCGGGATCGTCACCCAGATAGGTGATCAGATCGCCCCAGCCCACATCCAGCATCGAGCCCATCGACACGAAGGCGCTGAAGCCCACCCCCTGCTGATGGCTCCAGTCGAGCACCGCGGTGCAGATCGCCCCGGACTGGCTCAGGAAGCCCACATGGCCTGGCGCCGCCATGCCGGAGGCGAAGGTGGCATTGAGCCCCAGGCGGGGGTTCATCAGCCCCAGGCAGTTGGGGCCGAGCAGCCGCAACCCGGAGCCGCGCAGCGTCTCGCGCAGCTGGTTCTCCAGCGCAAGCCCTGCGGGCCCCACCTCCCGGAAGCCCGCGGAGATCACAATCACCGCCTTCACCCCGGCGGCGGCGCACTCCGCCAGCCGCTGGGGCACGGTGGCGGCCGGCGTGGCGATCAGGGCCAGATCCACCGGCTCGGGAATCTCCGCCACGCTGGCGCTGCAGCGCACTCCCAGCACGCTGTGGCGCCGCGGATTGACCGGATAGACCGTGCCGCCGAAGGGCGAGCGGATCAGGTTCCAGAGCAGGGTGCGGCCCACGCTGCCGGGCCGCTCGCTGGCACCGATCACAGCCACGCAGCCTGGCCTGAACAGGGCCCCGAGCGGCTGCCTCTCGCTGCGCAGGATGTCGTAGGTGGGGTCGGTGCTTCTGCCCTGGCCATGGCCGGGGGTGCGGCCCACTGGGTCGGTCATGGCAGGCGCTCGCGATGGTGCGGCTCTGTCATCCAGCCGACAGCAGGTTCCCCGCCGTCCATCACAGCCGAATTCTGCCCGTCAACATCGGGCTCCTGCAGCTGGAAAGTGAGTTGATCCAGATCGATGCGATGGGGCTCCAGGCGGGCCTGACAACCCGCGAGCAGATCGGCGGCCTGCTCGGTGCCGAGGCCGCCGAAGAGCTCCGTTCCGCGAGGCCCGTCGCGGGCCACCAGCGGCCCGCGGCCGCAGAGTCTCAGGCAGCCCACCGCTCGGATCAGCACGGCGGCCTCACCGGCTTCGCCGTTGGCGCGGGCCGCAAGCAAGGCCCTGCGCAGCCGTTCACTGCCGGCGCTGCGGCAGCTGCTGGCACTGCAGCAGCGCAGCACGACGGGCTCACGGCTCATGGCGTTCCCCCCGCTGGGTATCGCCGCTGGAACGTTCAGGCACGACGGGCAGGCGGCTGATCCCTGCGTCTGCTTTAGCCAGGTCAGCCGCCGCTGTCAGCGAGCCGCTCTCAGGTTTCGTTGCCGCCGAACATGTCGTCGTACCCCTGGTAGGGATCGAACTCGTTCCATCCCGGGCTGGCTTCGTCGAACAGGCCGAAGCGAGCGGCTTCGTCGTCCATCAGGGTGTTGCCGGTGGGCCGGGTGTCGCAGGTGATGCCGCCATCGGCATCCTGCACACAGTTCTGGAACACCACGCCGGCCTGGCCCGCACCCGCGCCGATCAGGGCGAGGGCGGCGGCAGGGGCAAGCCCCCGGATCAGTACCCGCAGAGACAGAGCTCGCAGAGGCTGTTCACCCAAAGAGAGAACGCGCAGGGACAGCCTGTCCATCGGAAGCTCGAACGGGACGGATGTCATCAGTGTGGAATGGCGCAGACCGGCTGGGATGATGGCCAGGCGTTGATCCCACCGGACATGTACACCGACTGGACAGCCGTGGCCCTGCTGCTGCTCACCGCAGCTCCTCTGGCGATCGTGGTGGGCACGGCCGGCTTCTTCATCTGGAAGCAGAAGCGTTCGTCACAACGGTGATGTGGTCCGAAAGCCCCCGTGACAGCGGGCCGCTCCAGGACCCTTCGATCAGCCTCCGCAGCGTGTTGCCCTGTTCTGTGGTCCTGAGCTGGCCCTGCCCGAGGCAGTCGAGACAGGTGCGGAACTGTTGATCGCCGTGGCGCAGGATGCCGCTGCCGCCGCATTGGCGGCATTGGGTTGACACGCTGCTGTAGCCCTTGCCACTGGCCATCACAGCCGTGCTGGCTTCGGCATCGGCTCCGATGGCTGCATGGGGTCTTGGGCTTTGCATCTCCGGTCCTCGTCGATTCGGTGGCGGCGGAGCAGAGCTGCAGAGCCAGCCGCCGAGATGCTTCAACTGTGGGCGATTTTGGTTGTTCTGATCCCGAAACCTTCCTTAAGGTCTGAGGCCAGGTCATCGGCACGCGGCTCCTGCCTGCTCAGCTGACGCAACAGCTCACTGAGCAACTCGGCGCTGCTGATCCGGCTGCCATCCGGTACCAGCCCCAGGCTCGCGGCCAGGAGCCCGATCGCCGCCGGCCCATCCAGACCCTGCTGACGCAGGCCCGCCGCTCCCTCGGCTCCCTCCCGTTTGCTCAGCCGCCGGCCCTGCCCGTCGCGCCAGAGCGGCAGATGGCAGTAGCGGGGTGGCGTGGCCCCCAGTTCAGCCATCACCGCCACCTGGGCACCACTGGCCCAGCGAAGGTCCTCGCCCCGCACCACATCGGTGACGCCGAACAGCAGCTCATCCACGGCCGTGGCGAGGTGATAGGCCACGAATCCATCGGAGCGCCGCAGCACCACATCCCCCACCTCGGTGGCACCATCCAGCCGGCCGGGAGCCCCACGGCGCTCCGGCCACAGCAGCGCCCCCTCCGCCAGCCGCAACCGCCAGCTGGGCAGCCGCTCCTGGAGGAAGCCCCATTGGGGCAGCCGCTCCCTGCAGTACCCCGGATACACCGCCGGCTGGCCATGGGGCGCGGAGATGTCCGCCAGCAGACGGCGGCTGCAGCGGCAGGGGTAGAGACGCCCGGCCCGGCGCAGGGCTGAGAGCACGCTGGCGTAGAGGCCGCGGCGTTCGCTCTGGCGAATCACCGGCCCGTCCCAGTCCAGCTCCAGCCAGCGAAGATCAGCCAGGATCCCGTCTTCAGCTCCGGCTCGGTTGCGCGGCGTGTCGAGATCGTCGAGTCGCAGCAACCATTCCCCGCCGGCCAGGCGGGCATCGAGCCAGCTCAGCAGAGCCGTGCGCAGATTGCCCCGGTGCAGTGGGCCGGTGGGCGAGGGGGCGTAACGACCGCGGTAGCGGCTGCGCGAACGCAGCTCCATCCCCTGCTCGAGCTGCGCCTGCAGATGGCGGGGCAACGCAAGGGAGGGCACGGAGAAACGTGGGCTTCAGCGAGAAAAAAAGCGGCCCTGCAGGACCGCACCTGATCCAGGGGGATGAATCGGGGACTCAGCCCTGAACGCGGTCCTTGAACATCTTGCCGGCCGTGAAGGCAGGAACCTTCTTGGCCGGGATCTTGATCTTCTCGCCGGTCTTGGGGTTGAGTCCCTGCCGTTCCGAGCGCTTGCGGGCTTCGAAGGAGCCGAATCCAAGGATCGACACCTTCTTGTCTTCCACCACCGAATCGATGATGGTGTCGATCAGGGCGTCGACCACCTGGGCCACATCGGTCTTGGTCTGCTCCGTGCGGGCTGCCACGAGGTTGACGAGGTCTGCTTTGTTCATCGGACGGTGAAAAATCTCAGGTCGGCGGTGGAGGGCTGGCTGATCGGCGCGGGTTCCGACCGCCGTTTTTGGGTGGGGCGCGCCAATGGTATGGGCACTGATCCCGGTCGGCAACTCGACAGACGGCTTGCCGCAAGGGATCTCGGCCAGTCTGGAGAGTGGGGATACCCCCGTCAAGCCGCTGTAGCGACCTGTTCGGCAAGTTCGCTGATCAGGGAACTGCCGCCGGCCAACAGTTTGTCGCCCCGCAGGGCACCAAGCCCGCCGCCGCAGGCGATCCACTGGGGTGAGGCCGGCGGTAGCCACTGGCGAAGCCGCACCAGACTGCGCTGCTGCCGCGGCCAGTGGAAGGTGCGGGGAGTGCGCAGCGGTACCAGCCGCCCCGGTGCCGTGGGCCCCAGCAGCCTGCCGCAGAACAGGATGTCGAGCCCCGCCGCTGCTGGCGCCTGGACGTGAATCACGCAGGAGCCTGGGGTAGGGCCGGGGGTCCAGAGCAGCCGCAGCCCCGGGGCCGGCTCGGCCTCCTCCCCCCAGTCGACCCGGTCCTGCAGGTTGGGCAGGAGGTAAGACTCCTGTTCCTGCACCAGCACGGGCCAGCCCAGCCGTTCCTGCAGCCGCCGCACCCGGCCATGGCCCTCGCGGCTGGTGAGCACGATCCGGCCCAGGGCCGGCCGTGCCTCCAGAAAGGTGAGATTGGCCTCGCTGAGGGCGGGGCAGTCCACCAGCAGATCGCCATCCGCCAGGGCGAGCAGCCAGGCGGTGCCTCCCTGGCAGTCGCGATTGGGCGCAAAGCACCAGAGTCCGGGAAGCACAGCCAGGGGAGGACGGCCCGGATCGATCGGAGGTGCGGACAGGATGGCCATGGCAATGGGCTCTCCATTGAATCCGGTCCTGCCGCCGGTGCTGCAGTGGCGGTGCCCGTGGCGTGTGGCAGGGTCTGCCTTAGCCTGATCACGCCCAAGGCCGGGTCGTTGTCTTCAATCCGGATCGGTCATCCCTGGCCCCTGGGAGCCGCGACCACCAGCCATGGCGTGAATTTTTCTGTGGCCGCCCCCGCGGCCACGCGGCTTGAGCTGCTCCTGTTCCCCCATGGAGAGGCCAGCGAGCCGGATCGGGTGATTGAGCTCGACCACCGCCATCGCTCCGGCGACCACTGGCATGTGGAGGTGGAGGGTGTCGGGATCGGCTGCTGTTACGCCTACCGGGTCTTCGGACCGATCCAGCCGGGCGGCCACGGCTTCAACCCCTCCAAGGTGCTGCTCGATCCCTGCGCGCGGGCGATCGCCGGCTGGCAGAGCTATCGGCGCGGTACGGCCGTGGGCAGCGTGCCCAACACCGCCTGCTGTCTCAAGGGCGTGGTGACGGAGCGGGATCGCTTCGATTTCGTCGTCGCTCCGCGTCCTCGCCACAGCTGGCAGTCCACGGTGATCTACGAGCTGCATGTGGGCGGCTTCACCCAGGGGGGCGGCGTTCCGGTGGCGGCCGAACGCCAGGGCACCCTGCTGGGGCTGATCGACACCATCCCCTATCTGCGGGAGCTGGGGGTGACCACGATCGAACTGCTGCCCGTGATGGCCTTCGATCCCCAGGATGCGCCACCCGGTCGCCTGAACCACTGGGGCTACAGCCCCCTGAGCTGGATGGCGCCCCATCCCGCCTACCTGCAGGGGGACGACCCGCTGCAGGCCCGTGAGCAGATGCGGCAGCTGGTGATGGCCTGTCATCAGGCGGGTCTGGAGGTGCTCCTGGATGTGGTGTACAACCACACCACCGAGGGGAACCAGGCCGGCCCCACCCTCAGCTGGCGGGGCTTTGGCGATCGCCTGTATTACCAGCAGAACGAGCGCGGCGACTATCTCGACGTCAGTGGCTGCGGCAACACGATCGCTGCCAACCGGCCCCTGGTTCGGCGCCTGATCCTGGAATCCCTGCGTTGCTGGGCGGTGGAGCTGGGCATCGACGGCTTCCGCTTCGATCTGGGCATCGCCCTGAGCCGCGGCGAGCAGCTGGCCCCCCTCAATGATCCTCCCCTGTTCGAGGCCATGGAGGCCGATCCGGAGCTGAGTGATCTGAAGATGATCAGCGAACCCTGGGATTGTGGCGGCCTCTATCGCCTGGCCGACTTCCCCGCCCGGCGAGTGGCCACCTGGAACGGCCGCTTTCGCGATGACCTGCGCCGCTTCTGGAAGGGAGACGATCGCACCTGCTGGCCGGTGGGGCAGCGGCTCAGCGGCAGCCCCGATCTGTTCACCGCTGTGCCGGTGCATCCGGGCCAGTGCATCACCTTCCTCACCGCCCACGACGGCTTCACCCTGGCTGATCTGGTCAGTTTCAACGGCAAGCACAACCTCGCCAACGGCGAGGACAACCGCGACGGCGATAACCACAACAACAGCTGGAATCACGGGGTGGAGGGGCCCAGCACCGACAACGCCATCAGCGTCCTGCGGGATCGCCAGATCAGGAATCTGCTGGCCTCGCTGTTATTGGCGCCAGGGGTGCCGATGCTGCTGATGGGCGACGAGGTGCGCCGCAGCCAGGGGGGCAATAACAACACCTGGTGCCAGGACAATCCGCTCGGATGGATGCACTGGCAGCCCGATGCCGAAGACCTGGCCCTGCGCACCTATGTGATTCGACTGCTCACCCTGCGTCGCCATCTGGCGGCCCTGCTCAACCCGGAAGCGCCCTTTCTCGATGGCCTGGTGGAAGAAGCGCCCGGTTCGGAACCTTCCCATCTGTGGCGGGAGTGGCACGGGGTTGAGCTGCGCAAGCCCGACTGGGCCAGCTGGTCCCACACCCTGGCCTGGAGCCTGCACGATCCCCACCATGGCGCCCTGCTGTGGTGCGGCATGAATGCCTATGGCAAGGCCATGCATTTCGACCTGCCGCCCTGCCCCGCCGGCTGGATGCGGATCATCGATACGGCCCTGCCCGCGGGTCTGGATCTGCCTGCCCGTCCGGAGCGGTGGAGCCCGTCCGGGGCTCCGCTGGAGAGCCGCAGCCTGATGCTGATGCTGGCGGCACCCCTGGTGAAGGGATTGCGGCTGAAGGGCTGATGATTGCAAGACTGATGGCGGATTTCAGGTTCCGCCGCGCTGGGGACACTGACGCTGCCGGCACATCTCTGACACAGGCTGCCGATCTGAATCAAATGCCGTACCGCATCGACAGCAGACGCGCACACAGGCCTGCAGACAGAGCTGCACGGCTTTGCAGCAGGATCTGAGCCGCTAGATTGAGAGAGGATTTCGCTGGTGAGCCTGCCACATGTGGCTGCGCACAGGCTGTAGTTTAACCTTCACTATCACAGCGCCAACCCCCTTCATTCTGATGCTGCGATTGCGCAGTGGCGCTCAGCAATGGATCGCTCGGGAAGAATACAGATTAAATCCCTACATCCCCGTATTCGAGTACACGGATGGTTACGGCAATCTCTGCCAGCGACTGGTTGCCCTCCCGGGCCCGCTTGCCATTCACACCACATCCGAAGTGCTGACCGCTGACCACGTTGACCAGGCGCCGGGAGCGCCCATTGTCACCATCGAGAATCTTCCCGAAAACGTGCTCAGCTACCTGTTGCCAAGTCGCTATTGCGAATCCGACCGATTCGGCCTCATGGCCGCAGACATTGTAGCCGGACAACGACTCGGCTACGACCAGGTCAAGGCAATTGAAAGCTGGTTGCGCAGCACAATTCGTTATGAACCAGGCATCAATTACATTCCCCTATCGGCCACGGAAGTCCATGCAAAAGGATCGGGAGTCTGTCGCGATCTAGCTCACCTTGGCATTGCTCTTTGCCGCAGCCTGAGCATCCCAGCACGATTGGTGGCTGGATATCTTTATGGGCTCAGGCCCATGGACCTGCACGCCTGGTTTGAAGCCTACGTTGCAGGGCGTTGGTATACCTTTGATGCCACGCAGACCGAGCTTCGTGGTGGCTATGTGGTGATCGGCTATGGCCGCGATGCCGCCGATGTGGCGATTTACAATCAGTTTGGGCCTGCTGTACACCCAGAAACGCAGAGCGTTCATGTTGATCGCCTGGACGGAGGCGACAGCTGATGGCACCGACTGCAGCGCAGCAGGCCTGAACCACGCGCCATGCAGAACCACGCGATCGACGCAACGCTGACGTGGCGCGCGACGATCGGTCTGTCGTGGGGCCAGGGCAGAGACTCACGATCCGCACCTGGCTTCAGTCCCTGAGGCATCGATTGGAGAAGAAAAACTGCGGTGCTTCCGGTTGCCGCCTGCTGGGCTCGGCGGCCCCAGCGGCCTTGCGCGGCGGCGCGGCGTCCGTCTCCCCATAGACCGCAAGGGCAGCTCGAACATGCCGCAGCAACTCCTGACGCATCCCATCGGGTGCCTCGATGCGAAGCTCGCCTCCGAAGCCGAACAGCCAGTTGCGCAGGTCCACATCACGGGCCACCGTCCAGCTGGGCAGGTCCAGCTCCACCGGATAGGGATGGCTGTCGTCTTTTGCATTCGGCCTCAGCACATGGGGCGCCTTGGGGTGGCGCCACCAGCGATCACCCGCCAGGGGAAGGGAGAAGCGGGTGTGCTCGATCGGGTAGCGCGCCACCCCCTCGCGAATGAAGGCGAAAGCCGAAGCGGTACAGGAGAAGCGCAGGGTCTCCAGGGCCGTGTCGCGCAGCCGCGCTGAGCTGCTGGCGATGGCGAGCTGCGGCGCCAGCTCCTCGCCGAAGTAGATGCCGCCGCAATGGTGCAGCAGGCGCTCGACCCGTTGCAGGGAGCGGCGATGCTCCTCAGGACTGCGGCGCAACCGCCCCTCGCTGCGGGTCAGAGCCAGTCGATCGAGCCGCTCGCTGCGGATCAATCCCTCCGCCTGCCCCACCTGGTCGTCCTCGTAGAGGAGATACCAACCGATGTTGTGGAAGATCAACTGGAGCGGCCACACCCTCAGAATCCCTTGAGGGCTTTCTGGAAAACTGCCGGCGGAGGCGAACCGCTCCAGGCACACCCGCCGGTGTTCCAGGATCGCCGTCTCGATCCGCTCGGCCTGCCGGGGTGCAGCGAGCGACTCCCTGCGAACAAGGGCGGCTTCGAGGATGGAGTGGCGGGCATAGCTGCGCACCGGCAGGGCTTCGCTGATGTCGAGTCCCGCCCAGCCCAGCCGTTCATCCAGTTCGGTCAGCAGCTCCTGGGCCGAGGGATCAGCGAGTCGCCCGGCGGCCTGGCGCACCACGTCGTGCACCTCCCGCAGCCGCGCCGCCGAGAGGATGGCGGTGCCGAGGCAGTAGCCATGGCGGACGTTGTCGTTGCGGGAGCGGAAGCCGTAGGGGGTGAGGATCTTTTCGATGTCCTTGCGCAGGGTGGCGCTTTCGCCGCGGAGATAGGCGCCGGGAATCGCTTCGATCTGGGCGATCAGGTGCTGGTGCAGATTGCTCCCCTTTTCCCCCGCCCGATCGAAGGGGGCTTGCAACATGTGGCGCAGCAGGGTCATCACCCGCAGGAACACCGGGCCATCGGCCATGGGCGGCGAGCCACCGTGCACACCCCCACTGGCCGGCACAGCCGGGCGCCGCAGCGGCTGATCCGCCGGTCCCGGCTCCAGCAGCTGGATCGGTGCATCGACCGCCACAGCACTGGTGAAGCCGTTCTGCTCGAGCCAGAGCAGGTCACGGCGGAGGGCTGCGGCATCGGCGTAGCAGTCGCCATGCAGACGGCGCAGATAGGCTGCGGCCCGTTCGGCCAGGTCCCCTTGCGGCGGTGGTGACACCCAGGCTTCCAGTTCCTCCCGCGTCCCCGGATCGGAGGCCTCGAGATCGGGGAAGGAGACCAGCAGGCGAATCAGGTGAAGCAGCCGCTCCAGATCGAGCAGGCGCGAGTACCCGTGTCGCTGCAGCCGATTCTCGCGATTGCGGGACGATCGAATCCGCTTGTCGAGACCGGCCAGTTCGCTCTGCAGCACCGGCACCAGATCGTCATGGTGGCTGGGCACCAGGGCGCAGATCGCCGCAAAGCCCTCGCTGCGCTGCGGGCCGGCATGGGAATCGGCCAGGGCGGCGGCCATCTCCTGAATCACCGGCACCGGCACGGGGCGCTCGCGTCGCTGGTTCCACTCCAGGCAGGTGGGCAGGGGCGTATGGAGCCACCAGCCGATCCACTCCACGGCCACCGGCAGCGACAGGGCCTGGGTGATTGCCAGCCGCCAGGCCCGCCTGGCATGGGTGGCATCCACGATCACCGGGCTGCCGTTGGCCACCGCCTCCTGCAGGCGCTGGTGCAGGCGTTGCTGGATGTCGCCCCAGGGCCCCTGAACGGCCGCATCGCCGAACACCTCGGCGCGGATCGCATCCGTGGAGAGCACCACCGCGGGCGGCTGTCCGGGGCCGCTGAGCAGGGGAGCCAGGGCTCGCGCCAGGGTGGTCTTGCCACTGGCGGGTGGACCGATCAGCAGGTGGCAACGCAGTGGCGCCATGGGGCAGACGACCGGATTCTCCCCAGTTTTTCGCACGCAACCTGCACCCGCCAGTCCTTCACTGGCAAACGCTGGCATCACAAGCCAGACCCGGGTACCACAAGCATGGCGGCTGGGACGGGCACTGCTCTAGCTGCCTCTGCAGGAGCAGTCCTTGCTCAAGGCCCTGGATCGAGCGGGGATCACGCGACGCCGTGCCGGTTTCCACTCCCGGTCGGCTCTTCTGCAAATCGGAGGAATGCCGTTGAATTTTTTCCAGACGCTTGCGGGGCACCCACGATTTCTCCTCCCTCTCCTGCACCCGCCGTCGCCGCCACACCGCCCGCGTCCGATGCTCCGGCGCCGTCGGCCCCTCCCCTGGTGCTGGTGCATGGGCTGCTGGACAGCCCGCAGGTCTTTGATCGGTTGAAACGGGAGCTGGGGGACCGCCGCCATCCGCTGCTGATCCCCGATCTGCCGTTGCGCTTGGGCCGCACACCGATCGAAGAGGCAGCCGTTCTGCTCGGCAGCCACATCGAGGCGGCCTTCGGGCTGGATCAGCCCATCGATCTGCTGGGGTTCTCGATCGGTGGTGTGATCGCCCGCACCTGGATCCAGCTGCTGGGGGGCTATCGGCGCACCCGGCGGTTCATCAGCGTCGGCAGCCCGCAGCAGGGCACGCTCACGGCCGAGCTGTGGCCCCGCCAGCTGGTGGCCGGCATCGCCGATCTGAAGATGGGCAGCCCCCTGTTACAGCAGCTCAACAGCGATCAGGACGCCCTGCGCGGGATCGATTGCCACAGCTTCTACTCCGCCATCGATCTGGCCGTGCTGCCGGGATGGCGTGCCGTGCTGCCGGTGGGAGGGCGCACCATGCTGCCGGTCTGGACCCATCCCCAGATCCTGCGTGACCCCGCCTCGATCCGGCCCCTGGCCCAGGAGCTGCTGCGGCCCTGAACGGGGATCCCTACTGGCCCCCCAGGGGAAGCCGCATAGCGTTGGGGTGATCCGGCAGGCAGGCCTTTGATCGACTTGCTCGGTATCTCGTTGTTGGTGCGCTGGCTGCTGGGCTGGTTCCTCTCCCTGCGCATGCCCCTGCTGCCGGAGGCCTCCCTCAGTCAGGTGCCGCGGGTCTCGGTGCTGATCCCGGCCCGCAATGAGGAGACCACCCTGCCCAACCTGCTGGCCGCCCTGAACCGCCAGAGCGTACGGCCGCTGGAGGTGATCGTGATCGACGACCACTCCACCGATCGCACCGCCTCGATCGCCATGGAGTGTGCCCAGGAGCTGCCGATCACCGTCATGCAACCGCCGCCGCTGCCGCAGGGTTGGTGCGGCAAGACCTGGGCCTTGCACAACGGCGTACGAGCCAGCCACGGCGAGGTGCTCGTGTTCCTGGATGCCGACACCGAGCCCCTGCCGAGCTTCCTCGAACGGCTGCTGGCGAAGCACCAGACCCTGGGTGGACTGGTGTCCGTGCAGCCCTACCACCGCACGGAGAAGCCCTATGAACAGCTCTCGGTGCTGTTCAATCTGGTGGGGCTGATGGCCGTGCCCCTGGGCCAGGGCAGTGGCGTCGCCTTCGGTCCGGCGCTGGTGACCAGCCGCATCGACTACGACCGCAGCGGCGGCCATGCCGCCGTGGCGGGGAAGGTGGTGGAAGACTGGTTTCTAGGCCACTGCTATGAACAGGCGGGCCTGCAGGTGAGCGCCTTCCTCGGCCTCGGCGCGATCGACTACCGCATGTATCCCGGTGGTCTGCGCGACATGGTGACGGGCTTCGGCAAGAACTTCGCCACCGCCGCTGGCGAGGTGCGCTGGCCCTGGATGCTGGCTGTGCTGTTGTGGCTGTCGGGGCTGTTCTGGGCCGCCTGGTGCCTGCCGGCCTCCCTGCTGGGCTGGCCGATGGTGGGCGATCCGGCCCTGCTGCCCAATGCCGTGGTGTACGGGGCCTACGCGCTGCAGCTGCTGCTGATCACCCGCCGGGTGGGTCGTTTCGGCTGGATCAACCTCGTGTTCCCGATCCCCGTTCTGTTCTTCATCGGCGTCTTCGTGCTGGCGATTCTCAACCTCGAGCGCGGTCGCGTCAGCTGGAAGGGCCGCACCTTCAGCACCCGCGACCGAGCCAGAACAGCCTGAGGCTGCTGGCGTCAGCGGCCCAGGATGCGGCCTTCGACCTGCAACTCCAGGGCAAGTCCAGCGTCTTCGGCATGGCGCGCCACCACCAGCCGGTGCAGGCCAGGTTCGAGCACGAAGCCATCGCTGGATTCCTCGAAGTAGGCAAGCCGCCGCAGCGGGATCCGCAGCACGAGGCGCCTCTGCTCTGCCATCGCCAGGCTGGCCCTCTGGAAGCCCACCAGCACCCGAGCGGGGCGTTCCACCTGCCGGCCGGGCGGCTCCAGGTAGACCTGAACCACCTCATCGGCCTCCATCGCGCCCCCATTGCGCACCGTGACCTCCACCACCAGCTCGCCCTCCTCCCCGGCCTGCGGCTCGATCGCGGCTGTGAGGTCTGCCAGCTCGAAAAGGCTGTAGGAGAGTCCGTAGCCGAAGGGATAGGCGGCGCGATGGCCCTCACGCCGCAGGCGGCGGTAGCCATGCCACAGGTCGTAGGTGACCTGCTGGGCGCGGGGCTCGAAGGGCGGCAGATGCGCCGCATTGGTGGGGATTGTGAAGGGGAGGCGCCCGGATGGGGAGACCCGGCCCAGCAGCACGTCGGCCAGAGCCTCGCCGCCCCGCTGCCCCGGGTACCAGAGCAGCAGCAGGCCGGGCACCCGGTCGTGCCACCCCTCGGTGAGGATGGCGCCACCACCCATCAGCACCACCACGGTGCGTGGATTGGCGGCGGCCACCGCCTCGATCAGCGCCACCTGCTCAGGCGGCAGATCCAGCCCGGTGCGATCTCCCGCGGCGAAGTCGCCGCCCCGCCTGGCCGAGCCGTAGCTGGTGATCCAGGCGATCAGGCGGGCCACGGGTCGCCAGAGCGGCAACACCCGGCTCCGCCCCAGGCGCAGCAGGCCATCGGGCGGGGGGACCTGCTGCAGGATCGGGGCAATGTCGCCGGGATGGATGTGCTCTCCCTCCAGGCGCCAGTCCAGCCCCAGCACCAGCAGGGCCGCGTCGCACTCGGCAGCCAGGGCCGCGGCCGCCTGGGGATCGGCGCCATCGGCAACCGTCAGCCGCAGCTCCGGGGCGGCGGCCTGCAGGCCCGCCAGGGGTGTGACCACCGATCCCGGCTCGGGCCGGGTGTCCGAGGAACCCCGATCGCCCAGGTTCGCCACCGCCAGATACGGACCGATCACGGCCAGGGAGTGCAGACCCCGCAGGGGCAGCACCGATCCTTCGTTCTTCAGCAGCACGATCGACTTGGTGGCCGCCTCCCGGGCCAGTTGCCGATGGTCGGCGCCGTGGCGCAGGGACATCGGATAGGAGCCTGGAGGAACCGTGAGCTGGGCCTGCAAGAGCCGCAGCACTGCCTCGTCAATGCGGTGGATCGGCAGGCGCCCATCCGCCACCGCCTCGCTGAGGCTGCCCTCGAAGATCATCCGGAACGGCATCTCCAGGTCCTGGCCCGCCAGCAGAGCCCGCACCCCATCCCGCACACCGAAGATGAAGTCGGTCACGACAAACCCCCGGAACCGCCAGCGGGTCTTGAGGATGTCCTGCAGCAGCTGGGGATGCTGACCGCACCATTCGCCATTGAGCCGGTTGTAGGCACTCATCACCGAGCCGGCGCCGGCCTTGACGCAGTCGCGGAAATGGGGAAGGTAGAGCTCATGCAGCACCCGCTGCGAGGCACGAACGTCCACCAGGAAGCGGGAGCTGTCGATCGAGTTGAGCGCAAAGTGCTTGACGCAGGCGATGGTGTGGCGCTGCAGACCGCGGGTCATCGCTGCTCCCATGGCGCCCAGATGCACCGGGTCTTCGCCATAGGTCTCCTGGGCCCGGCCCCAACCGGGATGGCGCAGCAGGTTGACGCACACCGCGGCCACCCAGTCGGCCCCGAAGCTGCGGGCCTCGCGGGCGATCGCCTCGCCGATCCTCTCCTCCAGCTCGGGATCCCAGGTGGCACCGCGGGCGATCGGTACCGGAAAGGTGGTGGCACCCCCTTCGAGCACCACACCGCGGGGACCATCGACAAACTGCAGCCCCTTCAGGCCCAGCCTCGGCAGGCAACCGGTGGGCCAGGGATGGCGATGGGAGGCATCCCGGGTGGCGATGTCCACCATGCCGGCCCAGAACGGGGTGTCGCCGTCGAGCAGATGCAGCTTCTCGGCCAGGCTCATCTCCGCCAGCAGCGACAGAGCCCGGGCCTGAGACGCAGGGTCGGGAGCGGGATCAGTCACCGCCTCAACCTAGGAACATCCTCCAGTTCCGCCACGCTGCTCAACAATGCCTGCTGCGGCTGCGGCTGCGGATCAGCGGGGCGGGACTTCATGACAACGCCCATCCATCCATCGGGCTCCCAGGACGTCTGGCTTGACCAGCTCATGGTCCTCGAAACTGAGGGTACGGCGGGCGATCGTGGTGCGGTGCTTCAGGTCGTGGCGATGGTCGAGATGAATCACCACGGGAGCAACCCGAAAGGGGATTCCTAGGGCCCGAGCATCTGGACTGGGAACTCCAACAGCAACATCATCAGTATCGTTGTCGGAGAGATGGAAACTGTTGGTTTCCTTCTCCTCAAACGTGATCTGATCGCGGGAGGTCTGCACCGGCACGGTCAGGCCATCAGCGAAACGAACCTGATCATCCCCTTGGCCGACATCGACCCTGAAATCGATCGTTCCCTCAGGATCATCCCGATGGCGACAGCCCATCACACTCCGCAATACCGTCCAGACCAAGCCGATCTACGGAATTATGGAGACGGAATGGACCGACGTGATCCTGCATTGCTGTCACCTTCCTCTGATGCTCCAGATGAATGAAGAACGGCACTCCCCTCCGGTCAATGGGCAGCGACCATGCCGCAAAGATTGTCGAGGTCGTGCAGATCGCCGAGCCCTGTAATCTCAGGAGGTCTGGCGAACCTGCCAGCCGTTCCCCCTTTTGAAAGGGGCGATCGAATCCACAGGCCCAGAACCTGGCTCAGCCGCCAGAACGAAGCTGGGATGGGCTGTGACCACCACGACTCCGAAGATCAGGTGCGACGCACGATCAGCTCCGGATTCATTCAAAACGCTAGCGTGATGAAGTCGTGATGCGGAATTGCCGTCATGAGAATCTCTGTCCTGGTCGCCTGCGGGCCAGATCTGGGAGTGCGGCGATCCTGGCGCCGGTGCTGGCAGACCCTGCTGATGGTCCGCCTTGTTGCCTTCCTTCTGATCCTGGGGCTGGGGATTGCCCCACCGGCTCTGGCTGCAGCCGATATTCAGCGCTGGTCGCAGGGCGACACCAGCGGCGATCGCTGGCTGGTCAGCCTGTTCGAGCAGCCTGATCCGGATTTCGAGGCCGGCTGGCGACTGCGGCTCAATGGCCTGGGCCCGGATCAGCATCCGGATCATGGCCGCTCTGTCGCCATCGAGGACACCATGGGCAATCACTGGGAGCTGCCCAACCGAAGCCAGGAAATGGTGCCCGCCGGGGAGACGGCCATTCCCGATGGATCGGCTCAGTTCGATCTGGCGGAGCTGATGCCACGGCCCAGTTCCGCCCTGCCCCTGAGGCTGTTGGTGCCGATGCAGGGTGGGGCCGATCGGGAGCTGGTGCTGATCCCCGACATGATCGCCGCCATCAGCACACTGCCCCGGGCTCCTGCAGAGGCAGCCGACCATCCAGTCAGCTGAACCGAGCAGGCTCGCCCAGGAATCCACCATGCGGGACCTAGAGTTGTCCAGCGCCCGGAGCAGTCGCGCAGCCATGATCCTCAGCCAGGCCTCTGCCGGCGACCACGTCACCCTGCAGACCCTGCCAGGCCATCCAGCGCTTTGCCAGCGGTTGAAGGCGATGGGCATCAAACCGGGTGTTCGCCTCGAAGTGATCCGGCGTGGCAGACCTGGCGGGATTCTCCATCTCGCCCATGGCATGTTCGAGTTCATGCTGCGCCAGGAGCATGCCAGGCAGATGGAGGTCTGCGCCGATGAAGCCGCTCAGGCCAGCAGCCAGCCGCCGGCCTGATACACCAGCAGAGCCATCAACCAGGCCAGCGACAGCGACCAACCCACGGACATGAGCGCAAACATCCTGCTTTTCGATTCCTTCAGCTGAATCGCCACCGTTGACAGGCAGGGGGTGTAGAGCAGGGTGAAGGTCATGAAACTGAGCGCCTGCAAGGGTGTGATCGCGCTCTGGATCGCTGTTCCCAGGCCGCTCTCACTGGTGCGGTAGATCACAGCCATGGCCCCCAGCAGGATTTCCTTGGCGATGAATCCGAAGAACAACGACACCGTGAGATCCGGGGTCATACCGATCGGCGCCAGCAACGGTTGAAAGAGCCCACCGATGGCACTCGCCAGACTGGCGCCACTGCCGGAGGCCGCCGCCGGGGGAAGGTTGGTCAGCAACCACACCGCCGCAGCACCGATCACGATGAACAGGCGCGTGCTGGTGACGAAGTTGAGCATCTCCATCCAGGCCCGTTGCAGAATCGTGCCCAGGCTCGGCTGGCGATAAGGCGGCAGTTCCAGCACGAAAGCCTCATCACTGCGGTAGGCTCGCTTGAACAGAAGTCCTGTGATGATCGCCGCCAGGAAACTGAGCAGATAGAAGGCGAAGACCACAAGCCCAGGAGCCCACCAGGGTTTAGGGAAAAAGATTCCAGCCAGAAAGATGAAGACGGTGAGCCTCGCCTGGCAGAGGGCAAACGGAATCACCAGCATGGTGAGCAACCGCATGGCGCGATCGCGGATCACGCGGGTGCCTAGAATTGCCGGCACATTGCAGCCGCAACCCATCACCTGCAGCACGAAGGCGCGACCATCCAGGCCGAGCCAGTGCATGAAGCCATCCATCAGAAAGGCGGCCCGTGGAAGATAGCCCGAGTCTTCCACCACAGCCATCACCAGATAGAAGACAAAGATCAGCGGCGTGAAACTGACGACGGTGGTGACACCCATCCAGACGCCGTCCACCAGAAAGCCCTGCAGCAACTCCGGGGTGCCGAGGTTCGCAAGGGGAGGAACAATCAGGTGGTTCTCAATCGCATCGAAGATCACCCCCAGAACCTCCTGAAGGCTGCCACCAACGATGTAGAGCCCCTGGAACATGATCAGCACAATCGCCAGGAACACCAGCGGGCCCACCACGGGATTGAGCAGAATCCGATCGAGGCCGCGGCTTCTCGTCACACGCCTGTCCGGCGGCATCACCACGACACCTGCAAGCAGCTCCGCCACCTGCCGATCCAGCGCCTCATCGACAGGTGAAGCGGCCGCAATGGTGGGGCAAGGGTCTGCCTGGACGGTATGGAGAGTGTGGAGCAGCGCCTCCAGGCCCTCACGACTCTTGGCGTTGATCGCCAGCACCGGCATCTCCAGCCGCCGACTCAGGGCAGCGTGGTCAATGCGGATGCCATAACGTCTGGCTTCATCACTCATGTTGAGCGCCAGCACGGTGGCAACGCCCAGGCTTCGCACCTGCAGGGCCAGGGCGATCTGGGTGCTGATCTGACTGGCGTTGATCACCACCAGCGCCAGATCCGGCGGGGTTGTTTGCAGGTAACTCTGGACGATTGCTTCGTCTTCACTGGAGCCACTGAGGTCGTGGATACCTGGTAGGTCGACCAGCTCGAACCGACGACCATCGGCGGCCGGCGGCAGATCGCCACAGAGCAGATCAACGGTGAGCCCGGGCCAGTTGGCGATATGGGCATGGCGACCGGTCAGCCGGCTGTAGAGCGTCGACTTGCCGGTGTTGGGCAGGCCCAGCAACGCCACCGTGACGGAGGCGGAGCCTGGAGGCTTGGTTGACGGCCCATGGCATCCGCCAGCCGAACCAAAGCGCCGACGTTGGGCCCCGCCCTGGGCAGAGGCCTCTGCAGCTTCGGAATGTTTCATGCCTGGCACGCACCGGGTCGAAGGAGTTGAGACCAGCCAGCCCCAGGCGGGACGTGAACCCGACGGAAGTCACCGCCATTGTCCAGTCTGCTCGACAAGGCAGCCCCCTGGTCGAGGGACATGGCCCCACTCGGATGGAGCGTGGACAGCTGAGAAAGACAGAGCCCAAAGGGGAGAGCGGGGCCGCAGCAGCACGCCAAAAACTCAGGCACAACTACTTATTCTCCTTTGCTCCGTTAAAGCGCTTTCAACGCTAGTGTTGTATGAGGAAGAGACGGATGCTGGCTGGCTCGCCCTCCCGGCAGGGCCGGCCCCTCCGCTTTCCATTCTCCCTTTGCTCCTGTGTCGATGACGTCTGCCTCAGTCGCTCCATCCCGGAGCCGCCCGTGGGAGTCCTTCAAGGACTGGATCACCAGCACCAGCAACCGCCTCTATATCGGCTGGTTCGGTGTGCTGATGATCCCCACCCTGCTGGCGGCAGCCATCTGCTTCATCGTTGCCTTCATCGCCGCTCCGCCCGTCGACATCGACGGCATCCGCGAACCCGTGACCGGCAGCCTGCTTTACGGCAACAACATCATCACGGCCGCGGTGGTGCCCAGCTCCAATGCGATCGGTCTGCACTTTTACCCCATCTGGGAAGCCAGCAGCCTCGATGAGTGGCTGTACAACGGCGGCCCCTATCAATTGATCATTTTCCACTTCCTGATCGGCATCTATGCCTATCTCGGCCGCGAGTGGGAACTGAGCTACCGCCTGGGCATGCGCCCCTGGATTGCCGTGGCCTACAGCGCCCCCGTGGGTGCCGCCACCGCCGTGCTGCTGGTGTATGCCATCGGGCAAGGCTCCTTTTCAGACCCCATGCCCCTGGGGATCAGTGGCACCTTCAACTTCATGATGGTGCTGCAAGCCGAGCACAATGTGCTCATGCATCCGTTTCACATGCTGGGCGTGGCCGGCATCTTTGGTGGCAGTCTGTTCTCTGCCATGCATGGCTCCCTGGTGACCAGTTCCCTGGTGCGGGAAACCACCGAGAGCGAGTCTCAGAACCGAGGCTACAAGTTCGGTCAGGAAGAAGAGACCTATAACATCGTGGCCGCCCATGGCTACTTCGGCCGCCTGATCTTCCAGTACGCCTCCTTCAATAACAGCCGCAGCCTCCACTTCTTCCTGGCAGCCTGGCCTGTGGTGGGGATCTGGTTTGCCACCCTGGCCGTGATCAGCTTCTCGTTCAATGTCAACGGCTTCAACTTCAACCATTCAGTGCTCGACCATCAAGGCCATGTGATCAACACCTGGGCCGATATTCTCAACCGCGGCGGTCTTGGTATCGAGGCCATCCACGAACGCAATACCCATAACTTCCCGCTCGATCTTGCCGCAGTGGAAAGCCAGCCCGTTGCCCTGAGTGCACCAGCGATCGGTTAGTGAGACTTTGAATCTCGCCCAGTCGATCCATCACTGAGCCGGTGCCGCTGGCTGCTCCGTGGAGCCAGCTGCGTCACTAAGACGCTCCCTCGCACGGGCCGGGATCACTCCAGGCCCGTGGTTCGTTCAGGCGTGCCTGCCATGAACAGATCCACGAGCGACACCCAGAGCTCTCAACCTGCTCACCTTCGCTCCAGTGACCTGGACAGAAACCGACTTCTGAGATGGCAGCAAACCCTGGTGGGCTTGAGCTGCTGCCCCAGCCCAGCCCCTTTCTGCCGGTGATGCCTTGTTAGTTTTGATACCTGGACCCTGTTGATGGGTGTTAGCTCTGATGGCTGCCTCTTCCCGTCATCATCAGGTCGTGATCGTCGGTGGGGGCTGCGCCGGCATCACGGTGGCCAACCTGCTGCTGCAGCAGCGTCCCGGCATTGAGATCGCGATCCTTGAGCCATCGGCGGATCATGACTACCAACCGGGCTGGACCCTGGTGGGGGGAGGGATCATGGCTCTCGAGCAGACCCGCCGCGATGAGGCCTCCCTGATCCCCACCGGGGTGAACTGGATCCAGGCTGCCGCCACGGGCTTCGATCCTGCGGCCAACGCCGTGTCCACCAGCAGCGGTGAGATCCTGACCTACGACACCCTGGTGATGGCCCTGGGTCTGCAGTCGCGCTGGGAGCGCATCGCGGGTCTTCCGGAGGCCCTGGGAAGCCATGGGGTGTGCAGCAACTACTCACCCCGCTATGCCCCCTACACCTGGGAAACGATCAAACAGTTCCAGGGCGGCACCGCGATCTTCACCGTGCCCGAGACACCGATCAAATGCGGCGGTGCGCCGCAGAAGGTGATGTATCTGGCCGACGATCACTTCAAGGCCAGAAGCGGCGTGGGGGTGAACACACGGGTGATCTTCTGCTCTGCCCTCACATCTCTGTTTTCCGTGCCGGCTTATGCACGCACCTTGGAGAGGGTGGTACGGAACCGCGGCATCGAAGTGCATTTCGGCTGGAATCTCAGGCAGGTTCGGGCCAAGGAGCAGGTGGCGGTCTTTGAAGTGGAGGAGCCAGGCGGCAGCAAGCGCATCGAGGAACTGTCCTTCGCGATGCTCCACGCTGTGCCGCCGATGACAGCACCGGAGGTGGTGTCTGGCAGTCTGCTGGCGGGCGACGGACCTGGCGGCTGGGCGGCGACAGATCCGTTCACGCTGCAGCATCCCAGCTGGCCGAATGTGTTCTGCCTGGGCGATGTGGCCGGCCTGCCCACCTCCAAGACAGCCGGTGCCGTTCGAGGAGAAGCCCCGGTGGTGTCGGCCAATCTGCTGGCTTTCCTGGATGGCAAGCCCCTGGATGCTCAGTACGACGGCTACACGGTGTGCCCCCTGATCACCGGCTACGGCAACGTGGTGATGGCGGAGTTCGATTACAGCCAGAAGCCGGTGAGCTCCTTCCTGGTGGACCCCACCAAGCCGCGTTGGAGCATGTGGCTGATGAAGACCCGCCTGTTGCCATGGCTCTACTGGAACCGAATGCTGCCCGGGAAGCCCCACGAAAGCCGCTACCTCAAACCCTTCGCACCGTTGGTGCACCTGTTGCGGCTGGACTATCGCGAATCGGGCAGCAGCGAGGCCGAATCGGGAGCCGGCCAGGCCGGAACCTGCTGAGCCGAGAGCTCAGGCAGCCCTGAGTTGCTGCAGCTGCTGCTCCAGCCTCTGCTTCAGCCGGGTCTGGACCAAGGTGCAGAGGTCTTGCACCAAGGGATCATCAGCGAGGTAGATCATCCGCACCCCATCGCGCTCACAGCTCACCAGCCCGGCACGCTGCAGCTGGCCCAGCTGACGGCTGATGTGGGACTGGGAGAAACCGGTGGCCTCGATCAAGGAGGCCACGTCCATCGGCCCCTTCTGCAGGTGACAGAGCAGCTGCAACCGGGCCGGCTCGCTCAGGAGCCTGAAAAACTGGCTGTACTCCTCAAGGAGCTGAGGACTGGGCATGGACCCGGCAACACCCACGGCAGAAGGGTTATGTCTCTGTACGCATTATGCACGCTGCCGGCAAGGGCTGACTGCCCATGGGGAGCGGATCACCGGGCAGGAAGCGCTGGATGAAGGTGGCCAGGAGCATCGGGCCGCAGCGGCGCTGCCAGCTGGTCGCCCCCGGCAGCCGGCGCCAGCATTCCACCTGCAGACGGGGAACGTGGCGGCCCACCAGCGTCAACAGATAGCGGTAGTCGGCATCGGCGGCCTGGTCGGCTCCAGCCAGAGGGGCCGCCCCTGGCTGGGAGCTCACGAAAGCGGCGAGGAACGTCGAGGCGTTGCCGCCCTGGCGCAGGGCCGCGGCAAACCTCCAGGCGGCGCCGGTGGGATAGCCGTCGTGATGAAGGGTGAGATGGCGCACTGGAGCATCCGGGAAGCGGGCGAAGGTATAAACGGCGCGGGTGGCCAAGGGAAGCGAGCGGCTGCACTGAATGAGTGCCACCGCTGTCTCAGAGCCGCAAGCAGGCCCGCATGGGGCTGCCTCGTCTCGACTGCGATCCTTCCGCCCACTGGTGGCTCCAACAGTGCTGGCTCCGTGTCCCGAGCCCATGAAGCCGGCTGTCATGGCGTTCAAGCCGTCATCAGAGCCGCTGTGCCATCTACCGCCTTGCTGCCAGTCTGCTGCAAGGGCACGATCAGCGGACTGCTTGCACCGGCAAGGGCGGAAAGTTCAAACCTAGTATGATCCAAATCATGGCAATCTCTCAGGACGATCGATTGTGCCTCCGCATGGCCGATCGACATTGTTCATTCCATGGGCCAGCGTCGTCATAGCCCTGTCCGGCGTGCTGGCTTTCTCCGTGTACTGGGCGTAGAACGCCGCGCGTACGAAGTGCCCCACCGAGGTGTTGGATGCAGGCAGGCCCGGGGTCGCAACTCCGGAATCCGGTTGAACCGCCATGGAGTCGCCGAAGTGAACTGTCGGTCAATCGATCTTGCTCAGGACCGTAGAGTTATCGAGATTGGTTAAATGCCAATCAAACCGTGGTGCATTGGTCATCACCATCACTGGATTGTCGTAGAGCGACAACTTGCCCCTGTGAAACTCGATGACAATGGAAGCGCCGTTGGCGTCGTTCACCACGTCATCGAAGGGAGACACCACACCTCCCAGCAGCGCGAGGGCTCGAGCTTCACGGGCTGTGGGGCGATGGCAGCGTTGACTTCGGCAACCGACCCGAACTGGCCCAGGGGCCAGAGGCCAAGATCAGACGCTGAAAGCAGGGCCTCCCCACCTTGCTGACCTGGGGCTGGTTCTTCCTTTCTCAGGAGGCCCTGCTTCATTCCCTTGAGCACGCCCGTGCAGGAATCCATTCAGGCCGGCGCGATTCTCGAGCACGAATGCCCTGCAGAACATCGCTGAAGCTCCTTTGAAGGACGGGTCGGCCACCGCCCGTCGATCCGATGCCCAGAGATGAAGCCGTCTGCATCTCTGCAAGACGCACATCCTCTTTTCCCAGTGCCTCGATTCGCAGGGCGGGTGCTGAACACAGTCAGATTTCACCGCTGAACTTCAACGCTGAACTTCACCGCCGATCCGAGCCTTGGCGCTCTGGGGTTGGGTTGTGTCCGATGCCGGCGGCGGCATCGGCGTCGGTCGCGCCATTCAGAGCTTGGACAGGACAGGCAAAATCCAGATTGTCGGCCTGGATGATCTATCCGAACTGCTTCAACTGATCGGGAGCGCCGTGGTCGATTCCACCGCCGCCACCAAGCCGCGTTCGCAGGGGTACTGGTCTGTACTCAGCCTCTGGCAGTACAGACCAGTACCCCACCCATCGAGCGGATCGACACGGGCATCGCGGTGCAGGGTTCGGCAACAAACATCCGTAGAAAGGAGGTCCTCCCTCACCACCGGCAGGCTGATCTGATGGACCAGCAGCAAGGTATTCAGATCGGCATGACTGTAGGTCTGGGGTGATTGGCAAGGCCGGGCGTGCACTGGTACGACACGACGTTCATGGTTGGGTCAGCACCCAAAGTGGGACAGTGTCAAAGCCCGGGTTGTGAATGCGCTTCATTGCGGCCGGCGATCTTTTATGGCCTTCAGACGAGACGAGCGCAAGCCGTGAACTTGGTGAAGATCAACTGCACTGCAGTCCAACAGTATGGCGGGACATGAATCATGGGTCGCCTGAGATTCGAACTCAGGACCAATCGGTTAAAAGCCGAGTGCTCTACCGCTGAGCTAGCGACCCGCCAGTGGGCGAAACCCATGGCAGCCCTTTCGGGCTCCAAGCGAACGTATCACCCGGCGGGGGTCCCGTCCAAGCGGGCGGAGAATCGTCAGCCGATCGCAGGCCGATCGCGAGCCGATCGAGAATGGAACTTCCTTGCCAGCCGCGCCCCATGGCCCCCTTCCCCTGGCCCGAGCCGCGGATCCACCCGGAGGCCTGGGTGGCCGATTCGGCGGTGGTGATCGGTGAGGTGGATCTCGCCACCGGGGCGAGCCTCTGGCCCACGGCGGTGGCCCGCGGTGATGTCTGCCCGATCGTGATCGGCGCCAACAGCAACGTGCAGGATGGCGCCGTGCTGCATGGCGATCCCGGCCAGCCCGTGACCATCGGCGCCGACGTGACCATCGGCCACCGGGCCGTGGTGCATGGCGCCACCCTCGAAGACGGCTGCCTGATCGGCATCGGCGCCATCGTGCTCAATGGCGTCACCGTGGGGGCTGGCGCCCTGGTGGCGGCCGGCTCGGTGGTGACGCGCGACGTGCCGGCCGGCGCCCTGGTGATGGGGGCACCGGCCCAGGTGAAACGCCAGCTCAGCCCGGAGGCGATCGCTGAGCAGAGAGAGCATGCCCACCGCTATCGCCAGCTGGCGCAGGCCCATGCCGGCCGCAGCAGCGAGCGGGGCTTCTGAATGCCAGCCTGGCCTTAAGATCCCTCCAAATTCCCCTTTTCAAGCCATGGATCTGCGGCTGCTGCTGGTTGCCACTCCGATCGTTCTGGCTGCGGCCTGGGCCGTGTTCCATATCGGCCGCGCCGCCGTGGGTCAGCTGCAGCTGATGATCAAGCGCGCCCGCGCCTGATCCCTTCATGGTTCTGGTGATCGGTGCCGGACTCGCCGGCACTGAAGCGGCCTGGCAGATCGCCCAGGCCGGACTTCCTGTTGTGCTGGTGGAAATGCGGCCGCTGCGGCGCTCCCCGGCTCACCACAGCGCTGACTTCGCTGAGCTGGTGTGCAGCAACAGCTTTGGTGCGCTCTCCAGTGATCGGGCTGCTGGCCTGCTTCAGGAGGAATTGCGTCGGCTGGGTTCCCTGGTGATCCGCACCGCCGATGCCCACGCGGTGCCCGCCGGAGGTGCCCTGGCTGTGGATCGCGGCCGCTACAGCGCTGCCCTCACCGCCGCCCTGGAAGCCCATCCGTTGGTCACGATCGAGCGGCGCGAGCAGGTGGACCTGCCGCCGGCCGATCAGATCACCGTGCTGGCCACCGGACCGCTCACCAGCGAACCGCTGGCGGAGCAGTTGCGCGCCTTCACCGGCCGGGCCGATTGCCACTTCTTCGATGCCGCCAGTCCGATCGTGGAGGGCGAGAGCATCGATCTGGGCCGCGCCTTCCGCGCCTCCCGCTACGACAAGGGCGATGCCGACTACATCAATTGCCCGATGAACAAGGAGCAGTTCCTCGCTTTCCGAGAGGCGCTGCTGGCCGCTGAGCAGGCCGAGCTCAAGGATTTCGAGCAGGAGAGCGCCAGCTTCTTCGAGGGCTGCCTGCCGATCGAGGAGCTGGCCCGCCGCGGTGAAGACACCATGCGCTATGGGCCGCTCAAGCCGATCGGTCTCTGGGATCCCCGCTGGGGCGATGTCAACGACCGCGACGTGCGCCGCGCCAACCGTGCCTATGCCGTGGTGCAGCTCCGCCAGGAAGACAAAGACGGCCGCCTCTGGAATCTGGTGGGCTTCCAGACCAACCTCAAATGGGGCGAGCAGAAGCGGGTGCTGCGCCTGATCCCGGGGCTGGAGAACGCTGAATTCGTGCGCTTCGGCGTGATGCATCGCAACACCTTCCTGGAGTCGCCCCAGCTGCTCGATCCCACCCTGCAGTTCCGCAGCCGGTCCACCCTGCTGGCCGCCGGCCAGATCACCGGCACCGAGGGCTATGCGGCGGCCGTGGCCGGCGGCTGGCTGGCCGGCACCAACGCCGCCCGGCTGGCCCGGGGTGAGCAGCCGATCCAGCTGCCCGCCACCACCATGATCGGCGCCCTCACCCACTTCATCGCCGAGGCTCCCTGCGGCGGCTCAGGCAAGCGCGGCGGCTTCCAGCCGATGCCGCCAACCTTCGGCCTGCTGCCCGAGCTGGCCGAACGCATCCGCGACAAGCGCCGCCGCTACGGCGCCTACCGCGACCGGGCCCTGTCTGATCTGGAGCCCTATCAGGCGGGCAGTCTTCAGATGGCCGGTCTCCAGCCAGCCAGCCTTGAGGCAGCCGGTCTTCAGGCCACTGCCCTTCAGGCAACCACCGCTTAAACAGGACCGTCCAAAACAAAGCGGTAGCGCACATCCCCTTTGCGCAGCCGCTCGATCGCGGTGTTGATCTCGGCCATCGGCAGGTGCTCCACCTGGGGCTTGATGCCATGGCGGGCGCAGAAGTCGACCATCCGCCGCAGGCTGGCGGGGGAGGAGGTGGGACTGCCGGTGAACTGGAGGCGGCCGGCGATGAAGGGAAACGCCTGCAGGGGGATCGGCTCGGTCACCACCCCGAGCTGATGCAGCCGCCCCCGCGGTGCCAGGGCCCCCACCACGGCATCCCAGTCGAGGCTGTGATTGCTGGTGTTGACGATCAGATCGAAGCGGCCGCGATGGTCTGTCAGGGCCGAGAGCGCCAGCACACCATGGGCTCCGAATGCCGCGGCCTCAGCGGCCTTGCCCTGCGGATGGGTGGTGATGGCGGTGACCTCACAACCCCAGGCCTTGGCGAACTGCAGGGCCATGTGGCCCAACCCACCGATGCCGATCACGGCCACGCGGGCCGTGGGCGACACGGCCTCATCAAGCAGGGGGGCGAACACGGTGATGCCACCGCAGAACAGTGGACCGGCATCGGCCGGCGAGAGCCCCTCAGGAATCGGAATCAGCCAGTCCTGATGGCCCTTCACATGGCTGGCGAAGCCACCGCTGCGGCCCACCACGGTGGCCTCAAGATCGGCGCAGAGGTTCGCCTCGCCCCCCAGGCACCAGCTGCAATGGCGGCAGGAGCCGGCGATCCAGCCCAGACCCCGCAGCTGGCCCACCAGGGAGGGATCCACCCCCTCGCCCACCTGCACCACCCGGCCCACCACCTCGTGGCCAGGCACCAGGGGATAGGAACTGATGCCCCAGCTGTTGTCGATCATCGACAGATCGCTGTGGCAGAGGCCGCCGTGCAGCACCTCCAGCAGCGCTTCATCGGGGCCTGGCTCCAGCAGCTGCGCCGAGCTGCGCTGCAGCGCAGCCCCGACGCTGTCGGCCTGCCACACGGTGATCTGCATCGAGGGGGGCTGCGGCTACCGCCCGGTTCTAGCCAGGCCGGCACCTAGGGTCTGCGGCGGCGATGCTGGCAAGACGTGAGCGATTCCCTCGCAGCACCGGTGGACAGGCCTGACTGGGACGTGATCGTGATCGGCTCGGGCATCGGCGGGCTGGTCACCGCCTCCCAGCTGGCCGCCAAGGGCGCCCGGGTGCTGGTGCTGGAGCGCTACCTGATCCCGGGAGGCTCGGGGGGCAGTTTCCGGCGGCAGGGCTTCACCTTCGATGTGGGCGCCTCAATGATCTTCGGCTTCGGCGAGAAGGGCCACACCAACCTGCTCACCCGCGCCCTGGCGGATGTGGGCGAACGCTGCGCCACGGTGCCGGATCCGGCCCAGCTCGCTTACCACCTGCCCGACGGCCTGGAGGTGGCGGTCGACCGCAACTACGACACCTTCCTCGCCGATCTCACCGCCCTCTTCCCCCACGAAGCCCGCGGCATCCGCGCCTTCTACGACACCTGCTGGCAGGTGTTCCGCTGCCTCGATGCGATGCCGCTGCTCTCGCTCGAGGATCCGGCCTACCTGGCCAAGGTGTTCTTCCGTGCACCGCTGGCCTGCCTCGGCCTGGCCCGCTGGCTGCCGGTGAACGTGGGCGACGTGGCCCGCCGGCACATCCAGGATCAGGCCCTGCTGAAGTTCATCGACATGGAGTGCTTCTGCTGGAGCGTGATGCCGGCGGATCGCACGCCGATGATCAACGCCGGCATGGTGTTCTCCGACCGCCACGCCGGCGGCATCAACTACCCCAGGGGCGGCGTGGGGATGATCGCCGAGAAGCTGGTGGCTGGGCTGGAGCGGCACGGCGGCGCGATCCGCTACAAGGCCCGCGTCACCGAGGTGCTGCTCGAAGGTGATCGGCCCAACGCCCGGGCCGTGGGCGTGAAGCTGGCCAGCGGCGAAACGATCCAGGCGCTGCGGGTGGTGAGCAATGCCACCCGCTGGGACACCTTCGCCGGCGCGCCCGACGCTGAAGGATCCGTCAACCAGCCGCTGGTGGATGCCGCCCACACCCCCGCCGCCGAAGCCACCTGGCGTCGCCGCTACAGACCCTCCGCCTCCTTCCTGTCGCTGCACCTGGGCGTGGAGGCCTCGCTGATCCCCGCGGGCCTGCACTGCCACCACCTGCTGCTCGAAGACTGGTCGCAGATGGAGGAGGAACAGGGGGTGATCTTCGTGTCGATCCCCACCCTGCTGGATCCCTCCCTGGCGCCGGAGGGCCGCCACATCGTGCACACCTTCACCCCCAGCGCCATCGAGCACTGGCGCCAGCTCAGCCCCGCCGCCTATCGCGCCAAGAAGGAGGCGGACGCGGCGCGGCTGGTGCAGCGCCTGGAGGCGATCCTGCCCGGCCTGGCCGGAGCCATCCGCCTGCAGGAGATCGGCACGCCCCGCACCCACCGCCGTTTTCTCGGGCGCATGGGCGGCAGCTACGGGCCGATTCCAGCCCTGCCCCTGCCGGGCCTCCTGCCGATGCCCTTCAACCGCACCGGCATCGGCGGCCTCTACTGCGTGGGGGATTCCTGCTTCCCCGGCCAGGGGCTGAATGCCGTGGCTTTCAGCGGCTTCGCCTGTGCCCACCGCATCGGCGCCGATCTGGGCCTCAACCCCTGGGCGCTGCCCGCCTGAAGGGAGCTGGCTGTCCAGCTGATCCGCACAGAACTGGTCAGCTCAGAACCAGCGGAAAACCGCCCGTGCTGCTCTCGCAGCTGCGGGGATGTCTCCATAGCGTGACCATCGTTCCTGCCGTCGCGCGCCCTCGGGCGACGGCTTCCAGCCGATGAGTTCCGTCCCCACCCCCAGCTCCGAAGACCTGGCCCGCTACCTCGAAGCCCGCGGCGAGATGGGCAAACCCTGGATGTGGCACCTGCTGCGCCTCACCAAGCTCAAGGAGGCCAAGGACGAGATGGAGCCGGAGGCCTACCTGACCAGCCTCCAGGACGCCCATGCCGACCTGATGCGCCTGGGTGCCTTCTGGAAGGGCCGTGAAGCGGAGGTGTTCGGCGGCCGCTACCAACCGAGCGCCGTGATCGAACCGCTGCCCGGCTCCGCCGACGACCGATGACCCCGGAGCAGGCCCAGGATCCGGCCATCCATCCGATGGCGCCGCTGATCCGGCTGACCCTGCTGGGGCTTTACCTGGCTCTGGTGCTGCCCCTGCCGCCCCTCGCCCCTGAGGGGCTGCGTCTGGCCATGGCCGTGCTCGTGGCGCTGGGTCTGCTGCTGGTGCTGGCGGTCACCAGCGAGCGGGTCGAGCTGGACGCGCAGGGGCTGCGGGTGGGCCATCCCGCCTGGTGCCGCTGGTTGCTGCGACGCGGCTGGAGTTTGCAGTGGAGCCAGGTGCGCGGCCTCACGCCCGTAGCCACCAGCCAGGGGGGGCGCGTCTACTACGTGCGAAATACGAAAGGAGCGGCCACCCTGCTGCCACAGCGGGTTGCCGCCTTCGAAGACTTTCTGGGCCGCTTCAGCCAACAAACAGGGCTCGACACCAGCTCCATCGGCCGGATCAGCCCACCCTGGACCTACCAGCTCCTGGCGGTGCTGGTCGTTGCACTGTTGATCGGCGAAATCATGGCCTTGGCTGTCAGGCCGATTGCCTGAGCATTCCATCCTGAGGGTCAGTTCAGCCGACCGAGCTGGTGGGGCTGGTGAAGCTGAAGCTGGTCGGATGCAGCGTCCGGTACAGGATCGGGAAGGGTGTCGAGGCTGAAGCGATAGCCCTGCTGCCGCATCGTTTCGATGCCGCCGCCCTCGCCAAGACCGGCCTGCTCGAGCTTGCGGCGCAGGGTGAGCACCTGGGTATCCACCGAGCGGGGACCGCCACTGAATGGCGGCCAGGCCATGCGCAGCAGTTCCTGGCGGCTGCGCACCACCCCGGGGGGCATCAACAGGGCACAGAGCAGGGCAAATTCCCGAGGACTGAGTTCCACGGGCTGATCCCGCAGGGTCACCTGCCGCAGCAGCAGATGCACTTCCAGAGGCCCCACACAGACCCGCTCCTGCAGGCCACTGCCACTGCGGCGCAGCAGGGTGCGGCAGCGGGCCGCCAGTTCCTCCAGACCGAACGGTTTACGCAACACGTCGTCGGCGCCACCATCGAGCAGGGCCACCACTGGCTCAGAGCCCGAACGGGCGGTGAGCACCATCACTGGGCAACGCAGCATGGCCCCCAATCGCAGAGCTGAACTTTCCTCCAGCAGCTCCGCACTCACCAGTAGGTCAGGAGCCTGCTCTTGACAGACATCCAGAGCCTCGCGCGCCGTGGACACGGCGGCAGCCAGATGACCATCCTGCCGGAGCCGCTGGGCCAGAACCGTGCGCAAGGTGGCATGGGGGTCCACCACCAAGACCCGTTTCGGTTGGCTGATGGCTGGAGCCTGATTCTGTTGGGTCTTCAGGTCCACCCCTGGCCCCCTGTTGCCGATACGCTACTGGCAGGGTAAGGGCAAAACGGGTATCGCCTGATGCCTTTCGTTCTGTCCCCTGCCTCTCCCTCCGCAGCGAACGCCTCAGCCCGTCTGTGCGCCGGTGTCCCGGCCCCGGGTTTCTTGCCCCCCATGACCGCCCTCCAGCACCCCGACGCCATCCGCCATTTCCAGTCGCTCTGCGATGCCTGCCAGGAGCTGGCCAGCCGTTACCACGGGCCGGCGGAGCTGCGTCTGTATGCCGATGGCTACCTGCACGCCCTGCGGCGCACGGCCGTGCTCGACCCCCTGGCCCAGCGCCGCCTCGAGGAACTGATCGATCGCTGGATCCTTGATCCCTCCAGCTTCATCGGCCCCGATGGTGACCCCCGCTCCCTCTACGAGATGGAGCGGCACTGAGTCAATTCGGGGTCATCGCTTCTGGGCTTCGGGATCGTCGCGCCGGGATTCGAGTCCTTCAGGAGGCCAGGGCCACCGCCAGGGTTTCGCGCAACTCGCCGGAGTTGTACATCTCGATCAGGATGTCGGAACCCCCCAGAAAGGTTCCGTTCACATAGATCTGCGGGATCGTGGGCCAGTCGGAGAATTCCTTGATGCCCTGGCGGATCTCCATGTCCGAGAGGACATCAAAGGTTTCGAACGGCACCGCCATTGCGTTGAGGATCTGCACCACATTGTTGGAGAAGCCGCACTGGGGCATCAGCTTGCTGCCCTTCATGAACACGAAGACCGGGCTGCTGCCGACCAGGGTCTCGATGCGCTGCTGAAGACTGGCGTCCATGGGGTGAGGGGGGAACGGTGAAGGACATGGCGAAACGGGTCGCCGGAATCAAAGGCCCGACCTGACCAGACAGCCGGTCAGACACAGGCATGCTCACAAAGAGCGGAAAATCCGATCTCAGGCGGGAACCGAGGTCTGCAGGGCCAAGGCGTGGATGGCCTCGCTGGCCAGTTCCTGCTTGAGGGCTCCGTAGACGAGTTGGTGCTGGCGCACCCGCGGCAGTCCGGCGAAGGCAGCCGAGACCACCGACACCTGCAGATGATCACCACCGCCGGTCAGATCCTCCACCGACACGCTGGCATCGGGCAGAACCCGGCTGATCGCCTCCTTGACCTGATCCGGATGAACCATGGGGGCGGTGAACGAGCACTGTGCGGAGCGGAATCTAGGGACTCGCTCTCTCAGCCGACGAGAAAGTCCCCCCTCCGGGTTGGATCAGGCGAGGCGGGCCTCAGGGGGCCGGGGTGGAGGGAGTCCCGTAGGGGGTGGTCACGAAGCCCAGTTCCACCAGGCTCTGATAGGCCTTGCGGCCCTCCTCGTTGGTAGGGGTCATCACCTTCACCACTTCAACCAGCAGGGGCACGGCCACCTCGGGCTGGTTCTGGCGCCGGAACAGGGCCGCCAGGCGCAGGTTCACCTGGGCGAGGGTTTCGAGGGCTTCGCGGCCCTTCCGATCCATCTCGCGCGGGATCCGGGCATCGAGGCCGCGGAAGGAACCGCTCAGATCGCGGTAGAAACCAAGCAGGCGGCGGGTGGCATCCCGGGCCTGGTCGTAATCCTTGCGGGCCTGGGTGAGGTTGCCGGCAGCGGCGGCCGCATCACCGCGGGCGATCACCGCCCGCACCGACTCGAGATTGAAGGCGCTGCCGGAGGCTTCGAGGGCCTTCTGGGGCTCCTCCTGCTGGGCCTGGGCCGGAGCCACCAGCACAGGGGCACCGAGCACAGCGGCCAGGGCAACGGAACCGGCCAGAGCACCGGCATGGCGCCCAGCTCGGATGAGGCGTTGGGCAGCGAAGAGCCTGCGCACGGGACGGCCAATGACTGGGTGGGACTTTATGAGACCCGCAGTGGTCGCCCCACCGCTGCACGAGCCGCTTCCTCAGCTGTTTGCATCGCGTCGGCCAGGCGGTGGGTGAGCGAGAGGGCAGCGGCGCGGCCCTGCCCCTCCACCCGCAGCGGCTCGCCGAACTGGAGGGCAGCCGGATCGCCGAGTTGCGGCGCGGCGTGCCCATAGGCGATGCCCACCGGTACCACCGCCGGATCCACTCCCTGACCGGTAGCCATCAGCGCCAGGCGGGCCAGCCCCTGGTGCAGGCGGATCGGGCCGTCCTCCCGACGGATCCGCCCCTCGGGGAACACCACCAGCTGCTCCCCGTTGGCCAGCAGATCGAGGGGGTAGCGCAAGCTGGCCAGGGTGGGGTGGCTCTGGTTCACCGGGAAGCAGCCGAGCCTGTGCAGAAACCAGCCCTGCAGCCCGCGCATTTCATCGATGGTCACCATGAAGCGGCAATCGCGGCCTGTGACGCGTCGACCGGCGGCAAAGGGCAGCATCAGCGCATCCCAGCGGGCCCGGTGGGTGGGAGCCAGCAAGACCGGCCCCAGATGGGGCAAATGCTCGGCCCCCTGCACGATCAGTCGGGAGAAGAAACCCTTCAGGGCCACGTCCTGGGTAAGCACCATGGCCAGCGGGGCCAGCCAGGGATTGATGCCGTTGCAGAGGCCGCGCTCGCGCAGGGAGCCACCCTCGCCGCGCAGAGCCAGGCTTGAAGAGGGTGCCGGCTCTGATGAACAGTCCGAGCCGTGGGACTCCACTGCATGGAAGGGATGGCCGCTGCACGGCTTCTCGGTCTGCGCCAACACCGAACCGCCGATCACCGCGAAACGTCGCCTGCACTCAACTTAAGAAGCCCGCCGCGGCCACGGGCAGCGCCACGGGCAGTTACGCCTGCGGCCCTTCATAAACTCGGCCCCCCGCCCCCATTCCCTGTTCATGGCCAGCCTCGGCGTCAACATCGATCACATCGCCCAGGTGCGCCAGGCCCGTCGCACGGTCGAGCCCGATCCGGTCACCCACGCCCTGCTGGCGGAGCTGGGCGGGGCCGATGGCATCACCGTGCACCTGAGGGAAGACCGGCGCCACATCCAGGACCGGGACGTGGAACTGCTGCGCGCCACCGTGCGCAGCCGCCTCAACCTGGAGATGGCGGCCACCGCCGAGATGGAGGCGATCGCCCTGCGCCTGCGGCCGGACATGGTCACCCTTGTGCCGGAACGGCGCCAGGAGGTGACCACCGAAGGGGGGCTGGACGTGGCCGGCCAGATCGATCCGCTGCGCGCCCTGGTGGGCCATCTGCAGGACAACGGCATCGGCGTGAGCCTGTTCGTTGATCCGGACGGGGCCCAGCTGCAGGCCTGCGTCGCCAGCGGCGCCCGCTGGGTGGAGCTCCACACCGGCGCCTACGCCGAAGCCCCCTGGGAGCAGCAACCGCTGGAGCTGGCCCGCCTGATCGAGGCCACCACCCACGCCCGCCAGCTGGGGCTGCGGGTCAATGCCGGCCACGGCCTCACTTACCGCAACGTCGAACCGGTGGCAGCGATCGAGGGCATGGAGGAACTCAACATCGGCCACACGATCGTGGCCCGCGCCCTGGCGGTGGGCCTGGAGACGGCGGTGCGGCAGATGAAGGCGCTGATTCAGAATCCCCGCCGCGACCCCCTGTTCGGCAGCCACCACCCATGAGCACGTACCACTTCGTCGCCGCCAGTGAAGCCTTCCTCACCGTCGAGGAGCCGCTTGAGGAAGTGCTGCGCGAGCGGGTGAGCAACTACGGCGAGAAGGGACGCGCCATCGATTTCTGGCTGGTGAAGCGGCCGGCCTTCCTCGAGGCGCCCGAACTGGCGGCCATCGCCGCCACCGTGCCTCGCCCGGCCGCGGCGGTGGTCTCCACCGATGAGAAGTTCATCACCTTCATGAAACTGCGCCTGGAATTCGTCGCCCAGGGATCGTTCGAGGCCCCGAGCGCGTCCATCCCCGATGCCCTGGCCAGCCTGGCCTGAGGGGCTTCAGAACAACCCCAGGAAGCGCTTGCGTTCCGGTTCCCCCTCCGATCCGGAGGCGGGTCGCCCCTGGCCACCATCCTGCTGGTAGCGGGGCTTGCTGTCGCCGATCGTGAGCGGCGCTTCCTTGTTCTTCCACCAGATCCAGTCGCGGATCGGCGGGGTGTTCATCAGGTCGTCGCGGCTGAGGCCAAGGCCGAGCTTCGCGGAGGCATCCAGCAGCACATCGAGCATGGCCTCGCCATCGCTGCAGCGGGCCAGGGCCTCGTTGGTGCGCTTGGCACCATTCAGGGCCGAGACGAGAAGCTTCACCCGCTGACTCGGTGGCAGAGTTTTTGGATCCATCCCATCGCAGCTCCAGGCCGCACCGTATCAGCGATCTCAGCGAACGATGGCGCCCTCTGCGCTGCATGGCCAGGAGAGAAAAGATGACAATCCGACCGGCCCGGGGCAAGACTCTGACTAACGCATCCGATTGATGACGCCCTTTTCACGTCCCCCACGCCATTGGGTCATCGGGGACGTCCATGGCTGTGCTGATGCCCTGCAGAGGCTGATCGGAGCGCTGCCGCCTGACGATCGGCTGGTGTTCTGTGGCGACGTGATCAACCGCGGCCCCCAGATCGAGCGCACCATGCGGATGGTGTGGCAGCTGGTGCTGAGCGGCCGGGCCGTCTGGCTGCGTGGCAACCACGAGCAGGCGCTGCTCGAGGCCCTCGACCAGGGCCACTGGTTCGGCCAGCAGGCCCTGGCCGGTTGCGACACCTACCGCCAGCTGGGCGATGGCCTCTGCCGCATCTGGCGTGATCGCCTGGCCAGCCTGCCGCTGGTGTATTGGGGGCAGGGCTGGGCCGCCACCCACGCCGGCTTCGATCCGGTGGACTGGACGCCCGACCTGCGCATCCGCCTGCCCTTCTGGCAGGCCTACGACGGCCGCTTCGGCGAGGTGGTGGTGGGCCACACCCCAGGGCCAGAGCTGCGGCGCCTCAACGGCATCGTGATGATCGACACGGCCGCCTGCTACGGCGGCGAACTCACCGCCTACTGCCCCGAAACCGGTCGCCACAGGGCGGTGCCGGGTCTCAGAAACGGTCTGGATCTCTGCCCACTGCCGCCCGGCATGCCCTACCCGGAAGCACTGGCGGGCGGCCGCTTCTAAGGGCAGACCACCGTGCTGACGCTCTATCGCAGCAACCGGGCCGAGGTACTGGCCCAGCTGCTGGCCGCCCAGCTGCTGGCGCATCCGCCCGGACCGTTCGAGCGTGTCGAGATCCTGGTGAACACCTGGCCCACCAGCCGCTGGCTGGGGGAACAGCTCGCGATTGGGCTGGGGGGCATCGCCGCCAACCTGCGCTTTCCCTTTCCCGGCAGCCATCTGCGCCAGCTGGTGGAGAGCCTGTTGAACGCCGATGACCACACCAGCGTCTACACCCCTTCTGACCAGGCCGCCCCAGCGCCGGTCGCAGCCGATCCCTGGCGTGCCAGCCAGCTGGTCTGGCCGCTGCTGGAGCGGCTTCCGGCCCTGATCGAGCGGCCGGAGGCCCTGCCCCTGCGCCGCTGGCTGGACGAACGAGGTCATGGCAGCGGCCGGCCAGAGACCCTCGACCGGTCGCTCTGGCAGCTGGGCCGCAGCATCGCCGACGCCTTCGACGACTACACCCTCTACCGGCCGGCGATGGTGGGGGCCTGGATCGAGGGCCGGGCGGTGGACGGCCGCGGCCGGGAACTGAGTGCGGCACAGCGGTGGCAGCCCCTCTTGCTGGCGGAGCTGGCCGAGCATCAGTCGGTGCCGCCGTTCGGTCTGCGGGTGGGCCAGGCGATCGAACGGTTACGGGAGTGGTCTGCCGACCGGTTGCCTGGCGAGCCGTGGCCCGATGGAGCTCTGCCAACGACCCTGAGACCCGACAGGCCCCTGCGGCTGTTCGGGCTGAGCAGCATGGCGCCCGTTCAGGTGGAGCTGCTGCAGGCCCTCTCGGGGGTTCTGGATGTGGAGATCTACCTGCTCACCCCCTGCCGTGAGCTCTGGAAACGGCGGGGTGATGGGGGCCTGGCCCAGCTCCCCCTTGGGGAAGACTGGCTGCTGGAGGCGCCGCGCCTGGAAGCCCGCTTCGGGCGGCTGGGCGCCGAATTTCAGCAGCTGCTGGAGGGATCAGGGGAGACCCAGCTGGGTGCCTGGGAGGAACAGGATCTGTTCCTGGGCGCTGCAACCATGGCCCGCCACGGCTCTGCTGTCCAGGCGCCACGCGCCGCCACGCTGCTGGAGCAATGGCAGCAGCAGCTGGTGGAGCCGGAGGCCGCCGAACCACTCTGCCTTCCGCCGGGCGATCGCTCCCTGGAGTTCCACGCCTGTCCGGGGCCGTTGCGGCAGGTGCAGATCGTGCGGGATCGGCTGCTGCAACTGATGGCGGCCGATCCCGGTCTCGCCCCGCGCGACATCCTGGTGATGACTCCCCAGGTGGAGGCCTTCGCGCCATTGGTGGCCGCGGTGTTCGGTGACACCGACGCCACCGGCGTGGCGCTGCCATGGCGCCTCACCGACCGCAGCCAGCAGAGCGAGGCCGGCATCGCCCAGGGGCTGCTGGGCCTTCTGGCGCTCGGCGGAGAACGGCTCACCGCCTCAGGGTTCGAGGGTCTGCTGGGCTGCTCGCCACTGCTGGAGAACCGGCGCATCCCCGCCAGCGAGGCGGGCGCCATCACGACGCTGTTGCAACGGGCCGGCTTCCGCTGGGGCCTCGACGGCGACAGCCGTGCTGGCGACCCCACCCACAGCCTCGGCTGGGCGATCGACCGGCTGCTGCTGGGGTTGGTGCTGCCAGCGGAGCCGGGGCTGGCTCCGGCGGAGTGCTCCCCCCTGCCGCTGGCTGGGAGCCTGGAACAGCAGACCCGCTGGCTGCTGTTCCTCCAGGACCTGCGCCGCTGGCTGGGGCTGCTGGGCCAGGGCCGCACCCCGGCGGCCTGGGCACCCGTGCTGCGCCAGCTGCTGGAGGAGCTGTTCGGAGCCGGTGGCGAACGGGCCTGGGAGCTGCCGCTGATTCAGGGGGCGATCGCCGACTGGCTGCGTGTGGCCGGCTCCAGTGCGCTGATCCTCGATGCCACCGTGGTGGCGGAGGTGCTGGGCGAGCAGCTCAGTGCCGACAGCGGCCGCTTCGGCCACCGCAGTGGGGCGCTGACGATCAGCGCCCTGGAGCCGATGCGGGCGATTCCCCATCGGGTGATTGTGCTGATGGGGCTGGATACCGGTCAGTTCCCGCGCCAGGTCGAGCGGCCCGGCTTTCACCTGATGGAGCGCCAACGGCAGCTGGGTGATCCCAGCCCCGCCGATCAGGATCGCTACGTGCTGCTCGAAAGCCTGCTCTCGGCCCGCCAGCACCTGCTGATCACCTGGAGCAGCCGCGATCAACGCAGCGGCGAAGCCCTCAGCCCCTCGACGCCGGTGCGCCAGTGGTTGGCCTTGCTGGAGCAGGAGCTGGGAGAGGAGGCCGTGGACCGGCTGCGCTGGAACCACTGCGCCAATCCCCTGGAGCGGCGCAACTTTCTGCCTCATGGCGATCGTCCCGCCCCCTGCAGCGACCGCCGGTTGCTGCAGGCGCGCCGGCTGCTGGAGGAGCAGCGCAGTGAACCGCCCGCGGCCCTGGCCGCCCCCGGCCGCGACCAGCTCACCGTCAGCGCCACCGACAAGACCAAGCCTTCTGCCGCCGGCGAAGCCTTTGCTGACCTGCTCGCCTGGCTGCAGGCCCCGCAGGACTGCTGGCTCGAGAGCCTGGGGCTGCGGCCGCGCGAATGGGCCCGCCGGGTCGATGATCTCGAAGATCTCAGCCTCGACGAATTCCAGCGGGCCCGACTGCTGCGCCAGGAACTGGACCGGTTGGCAGTCGACACCTTGGCTGGCACGGAACACCCAGCACCGGAACCTCCACCGCCTCCCGACTGGCCGCGGCGACAGCGGGGCCAGGGGGTGCTGCCGCCCGGTGCCGCCGGCCTGCTGGAGAGCAGTGGACTCGATCAGCGCTGGACCTCGCTGCACACCTGCCTGGCCGGGCTGGGGGAGCCGCGTCAGGAGAGGCTGCGCCATCAGGATCTCTGCGGCGATCTGAGCTGGCGCGGCGATCAGCTGGTGCTGGTCCACACCGCCACCCCCCGCTGCCGCCAGCGGCTGCAGCTGTGGCTGGAGCTGC
>NZ_JAYGIC010000118.1:0-24774 GCF_034931105.1 Synechococcus sp. CCY9201
CCCCCACCTACAAGCGCCTCCGCGACTACATCCCGAGCGGATGCGCTTGAGCCCCATCGACCAACCGCTGATGCTGCTGGAACTGCTGGGCCGCCGTAGCCCAGCCCCGGCGCAGGACATCGCCCGGCGGATCCTGGGGAACGGATGGTGGGCCGCGTGCTCACCGGCAACGGCATCACCCGCCATGGCGATGAGCTCACCAGCCTGATGGGCGCGGAGGAGCTGAGCGACAGCGAGCGCGACGCGCTGCTGCAGCGGTGCCGCCAGCGGCTGGACGGGTTCCGCGAGCAACGGGGTGAGGAGGTGTACTGCTTCTCTACGAGAAGGCTTCGCCTACGCAGAAGCCTTCGGCTACGCCCATCGCTCCCGCCACCGCAGCCCGATCAGCGGTTCGGTGAAGGTCCGGGTGCTCACAAGGGCACGGGGCCGCTGCGAGTGACGGGCCGCCAGGCAGTTGCCCAGCCATCGGGAACCCCACTCAGCTGTCTCCAGGCGAATCAACGTAGGAACGTTTCCACATCAGGCCCATGAATGGGGTCTGTCCAACGGACGTTTCAGGTGCGCTGCTGCCAAAGCTTGGGATCCTGGCGGCCGTGAAGGGCGATCACCAGGATTTCATCGCCCTGCTCCCGGAAGTAGACGGCATAGGGAAAACGCTTCATGACGAGCCTGCGGATCTGCCCGTGAACCAAGGGGAAGGATCGGGGATCGCGGCGGATGCGCTCCACCGCAGCAGCGCAGACTTCAGCAAAGTCACGAGCCAACGCAGGCTCCCGCTTGCCATACCAGCGCTGAGTCGCCAGAAGATCCTGCACCGCATCCGGCAGGAAGCGAACTGGGCGCATGGTCAGCCGAGGTCGAGCTGGCTCCGAACCTCATCCCAGGCCAGAGCCTCGTCCGGGTTGTCGAGATGGGTGGCCCAGCGCCGGTCGAGCTCCGCGCAGAGGGCAGGGTCGACCGGCAACGCCCCATCCCGGGCCTGGTCATCGAGGCTGTCCCACAGGGCGATCGCCAGGGCCAGCCGCTCGCTCTGCGGGAGTTGGAGAAGGTCAGACATGGGCGCAAACGCCATCACACCCCCAGGCAAGGAATCCATCGTAGGTACGCTTCCTGGAGTGAGGCGGGGTCCGGGGAAGGGCATGTCATGACGCCAATTCTTCTCCTCCTCCAGTGCCACCCCCGTGACGGCCCAGCCCGGTTTCCCCACCCCCGCTACCAGCCCGATAAGACCCTGCCCAGAATGGCGGCATGACCAGCGCCGCCGCGCCACCGATCGAGCAGCGCCTCCAGCGGATGGCGGCTGTGATCCGGCAAAGGATCCCAGGCGCCGAAGTGCGCTTGTTCGGCTCCCGGGCGCGTGGCACAGCGGGGCCGGAATCGGACATCGACCTGCTGATCACCGCACCGGATGCCTGGCTTGAGGGCCACCACCGCTTCGAGGTGCTCAACCAGCTCTGGGACGAGCTGGCTCAGGCGGATGTGTCCCTCGATCTTCTGCTCTATTCGCAGCAGGAGTGCGTGGAGCGCCGCCACTGGCGCAGTCACGTGATCGGCAGGGCCTATAGGGAGGGGCGCTTGCTCGATGGTGCTCTCTGAGCCGGAAGGCCTGCTGAAGATCGCCACTGCCGACCTGGAGACGGCTGAGGCCAGCAGCGATCCCGCCGTGTTCCGGGAGGGTGCCTGGGGGTTCTGGCTTCAGCAGGCCGTGGAGAAGGCGTTGAAAGCCTGGCTGCTGCATCTGGACGTTGATGCGCCTCTCACCCATGATCTGCGTCGGCTGCTGCTGCTCCTCGCCGCAGCCGGTGAGAGCACGGCAGATCTGGAGCCGCTGGCTCAGCTCACCGTTTACGCCGTGCAATTCCGCTATGACGCTGATCCCACCCCTCTGGGGCTGGATCGAACGCACTACAACCGACAGGTGAAAGCGCTGCTGGTGCGTGTGAACGAACTGATCCTGGCAGGTTCTGACCGTGATCCCTGATGGGGTCTCCCATGCCCCCAAACCCCTCCCCCACCTACGAACGCCTCCGCGACTACATCGCCAAGCGGATGCGCATGAGCCACATCTACCAACCACTGATGCTGCTGGAACTGCTGGGCCGCCACAGCCCGGCCCCGGCGCAGGACATCGCCCGGCGGATCCTGGGGGAGGACGTGACCCAGATCAACTACTACACCGAGCGGGTGAAGCGGATGGTGGGCAAGGTGCTCACCGGCAACGGCATCACGCACTACGGCAACGGCGCCTACAGCCTGATCGGCGGCGACGAGCTGAGCGACACCGAGCGCGACGCGCTGCTGCAGCTGTGCCGCCAGCGCCTCGATGCCTTCCGCGAGCAGCGCGGCGAGGAGGTGTTTGCACACCGCTCACGAACTCGAACCCCAGTCAGCGGCTCGGTGAAATACCGGGTGCTGACTCGCGCCCGGGGCCGCTGCGAGTGCTGCGGCGCCCATGAGCATCAACGGGCCCTGGAGGTGGACCACATCGTGCCGAAAAACCAGGGCGGCTCGGATGACATCAGCAACCTGCAGGCGCTCTGCTTCCGCTGCAACGCAGGCAAGCGCGACACAGACAGCACCGATTTCCGCGGCGTCCAGGCCAGCTATGGCCACCGCGAAGCGGGCTCTGTGTTCTGCGCACTGGAGGGCAGCGGGCGGGTGCTGCTGGAGAACGAGCTGGCGCTCTGCATCGCCGACGCCTACCCGGTGAGCGAGGGCCACAGCCTGGTGATCCCGCGGAGGCATGTGGCGGATGGGATGGCGCTGCACCAGCCGGAGTGGAACGCCGTGGTGGCACTGCTGCTGCAGCGGCGGGAGCAGCTCATCGCGGAAGACTCTTCGATCAGCGGCTGGAACGTTGGGCTGAACTCAGGCGAAGCTGCCGGGCAGACGGTGTTTCATGCGCACTGGCATCTGATTCCGAGGCGGGAAGGGGATTGTGAGCAGCCGCGGGGAGGGGTGCGGGGGGTGATTCCTCAACGACAGAGCTATTGAGAGCGGTGCGGATCAACTTGCCGACGCCTCCCGCGCTGAGCCTTGGAGGTCAACCCAGCGACATCCAGCGCATCCCGCCAGCGCCAGAATCTGCCCAGGCACAACCAGCAGCCCTTCTGCCGCCGTGATCATCTACCTCGCCACCCGGGAGGTGTTCCTCCAGCACGTGCGCGAGCAGCGCATCGAGGAGGAGGTGCGCAAGCGCTACTTCGACCTCACGGGCCACAAGGTGGCGGCCAATGAATTCCGCGCCTGGCAGAACTCACTGCAGTGCGTGGGCAACGTGCTGCAGTTCAAGGAGATCCCTCCCGAGCTGGGCGTCGCCATCGAGTACAAGATCCACAACACCGCCAAGCGGATCGATCTGCTGCTGTCCGGCCGCAACGCCAACGGCGCACCGGCTGCGGTGATCGTGGAACTGAAGCAGTGGGAAACCGTGGAGCCCACGGAGCTGGATGGGGTGGTGCGCACGTTCCTGGGCAAGGGGCCGCGCGAGACCACACATCCCTCGTATCAGGCGATGAGCTACGGCGCGTTGCTGCGCGGCTTCAACACGGCGGTGGTGGAGCACGGGATCGCGCTGCAGCCCTGCGCCTACCTGCACAACTGTGTGAACGGCAGCGGCCTCACCGATGCCCGCTACCGGCCCTATCTGGAGCGGGCGCCACTGTTTCTGCGCCACGACAACGCCGCCATGGCGACCTTCCTGCGCCGCTGCCTGGAGGTGGGCGACCGGGGCCGCACGATCGAGCGGATCCGCGATGGCAAGGCCAAACCCAGCCAGCAGCTGGCCGATGCGGTGGAGCGGATGCTCATGGGCAACACCGCGTTCGTGCTGATCGACGAGCAGAAGGTGGTGTACGAGCAGGCTCTGGCGCTGGCGCGGCGGATCCGTGAGGCGCGCCACACGGTCCTGCTGGTGCAGGGCGGGCCCGGAACGGGCAAGTCGGTGGTGGCGGTGAACCTGCTGGCCAGGCTGCTGGGGATGGGTCTGAACGCGCGTTACGTGAGCAAGAACGCAGCGCCGCGGGCGGTGTACCGGGCCAAGCTCACCGGTTCCCTGCAGAAGGGCGAGTACGACAACCTGTTCTGCGGCTCGGCCTGTTTCGTGGGCTGCCCGGAGGGCTTCTACGACGCCCTGATCGTGGATGAGAGCCACCGGCTGATGACCAAGACCATCTACGACAAGGAAGGCGAGAATCAGGTCAAGGAGATCATTCACGCCAGCAAGCTGGCGGTGTTCTTCCTGGATGAGGATCAGCGCGTCACCTTCGATGACATCGGCAGCACGGCCGAGATCGAGAAATGGAGCCAGTTCCACGAGGCGGAACTGCAACGGGCCGAGCTGCCGTCGCAGTTCCGCTGCAGCGGCTCCGATGGGTACCTGGCCTGGCTGGATTCCACCCTGGGCATCCGCCCCACCGCGAACGAGCGGCTCGATCCGGGCAGCTACGACGTCCGCGTGTTCGACGATCCGGTGGCGCTGCACGAGGCGATCCGCCAGGCCAACCACAGCAACCAGGCGCGGATGGTGGCGGGCTACTGCTGGAACTGGGCATCGAAGTACCACCCCAACGCCTGGGACATCACGATCGAGCCCTGGGGCTACCGGGCGCGCTGGAACCTCAGCAAGGACGGCAGCGTGTGGATCATGAAGCCGGGCACCGTGGAGGAGGTGGGCTGCATCCACACCTGCCAGGGCCTGGAGCTGGAAACGATCGGCGTGATCATCGGGCCGGATCTGGCCTACCGGGATGGCCAGGTGGTGACGGTGCCCACGGCGCGGGCGCGCACGGATCAGTCGCTGAAGGGGTACAAGGTGGGCCTGAAGCGTGACCCCCAGGCGATCCGGCTGAAGGCCGACGCGATCATCCGCAACACCTACCGCACGCTGATGAGCCGTGGCACGAAGGCGTGCTGGGTGTTTGCCTGTGATCCGGAATTGAACGGGTGGCTCAAGCAGGTAGCCGGCGGAGTGGAAGAGTTCTGACTTATCCGTGTCCATAAGTCATAGGGCGCTTCTGCAGCCCAAGAACTCCATGAAGTGCTGCTTCGACATGATGAAGGAGAGCCAGTGGGCAGGCCCAGAGCAGGGAGGCAAAGACTGGTGACAAGTTTCCCCACATGCTCGCTCTGGCAGCTAACAAGAGGCCAGCGTGAACTGACCCGTGACAACCCGGTCGCCAAAACGCATCAAACTGGATCGCCCATCCGTTGAAAGACGGATTGAAGAGATTCTTGCAAACGGCACACCAAATGCAGAAGTTCTTCTTGCTTTTGCCGAATTTATTCACGGCAAACCGTTTCCCGAGCCTGTCTTAACAGTGACACAGCTGAAGGAAGCTGTGTGCAAGGTATTCGGATGCAAGAATGCCACCGAACTACGCAAGTCCAATGAATTCAACCTCGCCATGGCAGGCCGAGAGTTCAACCTGAAGACCAAAGCGGATTGGCTCAAGCTCTATCGTGAGTGGGTCGGAGTGCCGAAAAGCGAACGCGGGAATTCAGGCAGCACTTGCATCAACGGCATTGATGTGCTTGAGAATTTCAGGCCCTGGCATGTTTTCTCCCTAGACCCCAAGACAGCCACAGCTGACGACATCAAGGATGCTTTTCGGAAACTCGCCAAGGAACACCATCCGGATGCCGGTGGAGATCCTCGCGTCATGGAGCGCCTTCAAAAGATGCGCGATTCACTGCTTGCCTTTATCTGACACGAGGGATGATGGCAACATCGAAGCGACTCCGAGATGCTTTCTCGTTTCAGGAGACTGCCAAGATTCTTGGCATTAGCCCCAAAAAGCTGGAGAGCATTTGCCAGTTTTTCGATGACGATACAGACGATGAATGGGAATTGATCGAAGGCGAGTTCTTCGAGTACGAGCCAGGTCAGGCTCAGAGCCGCCGCTTCTACGAAGAGGGTGTGATGGCGATTGCCAAATATCTTGAAGAGAAGGAGGGGGGAAGCATACTTGCCAAGATCCGAGAATTCTTCACCCACCATCGAGCCCGCGTGACGCGAACACTCGTCAAGCGGCGAATCATACAAGTTACTCAAGATCGAAGTGCCATTGAGATTCGAGGAAATCTGATCTTTCTTCAACAGCGCTCAGTTGTGAGTGTGTTGGGGACGAATGGTAAAGGAATGGCAGGAACCATCCGCAGGATCCAAGAGGAGAGTGCTGGCCTAGAGGGTGCAGAGGGCCTTGAGATGGGCGTTCACTTTGATGACTTTGAAGGGAAAGACCAGCGCCATTGGAGCCAACGCGGTATCGTGCGACTAGCGAAGACGATGAATGAAAAGGGGCGAATCACCAAGGCACGGAAAGCCTGGGTAAAAGCAGTCGCGGATGTTGCTGAAGACTGCTTTGAATCCCAGCGAAAGCTGCTCGAGAGCCATGAATCAAGGGTGAAGGCAACCAAAGATCGTGTTCGCCAGAGGGCATTGCGCAAGGGTGGCTCTGGTTGTGCAGTATCGGGCTGCAGGCCATCACCATTAGATAAACAGCCAATCGAATTGGAAGCCCATCACCTCTTTGATGCGAGCTCTAGGCCAGATCTGGCTGCCTACGAAGACAACCTCATTGTGATTAGCCAAAATATCCATCAAAACTTCCACAAGTGGATCGGGGCCAAGCCCTGTGAGCCGAAAGACTTTATCGACTATCTCCTGCGGAATGAGATGAGTTACTTTGACGGGCCTCCCAGCACGCGTAAGCAGAAAGAGAAGAAGCTTGAGAAGCTTATGAATCGCCTAGAGTTACTCCAGGCTAGATTTGAGGGGAATCAACTGCTGTACTAACGCTGCCCCTGAGTGGCAGGCTGAAATTTCGGGTTGGCGCAGCAGAGATCATTAGGCGGCCTGTCCACTCGAGGGGCTTGTTGGACATCCATTTGCTGCAATGCTCGTCTATTCAAATATAGCCCTCTTATGCTTTTGACCCTGATGGCTTGTTGTCAGCCCTAGCATCAATCAATATGATCGAAGAGTCGCCGGATAGGATCCTCTGGACTCTCGCCAACTGCTCTGAGGCAAAGTAAATAACAACCTTAATAGAGGGCTGGGTTGAATCACTTGCTTATTCGTATATCTCAAGTTGCTTTTCTAGATTTCGCTCTAAATGGGTGTTCTTTGCAAGTTTTACCTCTATAAGTGTTTTATTACCAGACCCTCTTGACGCCTTGAAGTCTACAGGACCGCGTCCATAATTGGCTTCGCGGGTAATATCAGAAGTAGTGGCGTACCAAGTTAGTCGATATAGAATTTGGAGATCAGCCTCGCGATCACTAGGTTCATCGTTTACATAGAAGATGCGATGCCCCCCTTTGTTTTCAATGACATCCTTCAGAAATAGAACTCGCTTCATAGCCTCTTAATATGTATCCTTTGGTTGCTGATAAAATCCGGTTGGCTCAAGGTAGTCTTGCACAAATGACCGTACAGCCACAATAAACTGCTTCTGTGCAGCTTCAACTTTTGATTCAGAGAGAGGGGCTGCCTGTTCCGAGTTCTCTTCTTTGTCTTTGATATAGTAGTCTAAGATCTCCGGATATCGCAAAATTGCTTGACTTACGGCAGCGGCAAGGTCTTCTTTGTTCTTCTTTGCGTCTGAAGGAAGAACATCTTGAAGGTAGTTGTTGAGCTGTGATCTGAGAGCTTCGTCTGGAATTGAGCTGGCTATGTCGATAAAGCGATCGTAAAGGTCATTGCGGTTAATCCATGACTCATCTTTAGCGAGAATATCCTTGGGTGTCAGGAGTATGTAGTCGCCATTAAGGAAGGGCAAATCGAAGGACTCTGGAGACCATGTTGTAGTGGCATAGTTAAATCGCACCTTTGAAAGAGTGACCCTGCGGACTTGATGAGGCTCTAGGTACTTACGCGCAAAATCCTCGGTATACCTTCCTAGGAATCCCTTGATTAAGTTAGTTGTGAAGTCGCTGATCATGTCTCTGCCAATCCCATCTCGGACAAGACAGAGTTTTTCGCTATGGGCTACTGTTACTGATTTTTTCTTCGCCAAAATTCCTGAAGAGTGTTTCGAAGTTCGTATGCAGAGACGCTGCGAAATCCTTGCCTAGTCCACGCCCTGCATTCCCACTCTTGCTAAAACCCAGCCAATTCTGTTTAACCTCTGGAAAGGTAATAAGCTTCTTGCCAATGCTGGGGATGCACTTCCAGCGAGTGTAATACCCTTGAGAAACCTCATGTAGTTCAGCATCTCTCCATGCAGAGCCTGATATTCAGGCTTGGTACTATTAAATAACAAAAATGGGTCAATGAATAGCGGAAGGTCGTTGATTAGTGATACGTCAAACGCTCCATGCTTGTCAAGAAGCCTAGAAGGAATACCTGCAAAGTCAGAGAAGTAGATCTTTGCAGATAGCTTGGCCAAAGCAGTACTCCTAATTTCTTATGCGAAAGTTCACACGTGAAGGGGATGCATGCAAGTTCGGTTTGCCGATCTGCAACGATCCGGGTGTATCTGAAGATACAGACAGCATTTAAGAGAGCGCCGAGCAATGGGTTCCCAAGGCATGTCTAACACATCCCATCAGCAGCGCGGGAGGCCGAATGAATCGACCGCCGGCCAACTCCGTCATCCCTGGATGCTGCCGAGCAGAAAGACATCATCCGGAGTCAAGCTACTCGGGCGGGCCAGCTGCACCGATTCCCCCTTCAAGCTTCCCGTGGGTTTCAGGTTGCTCGCGCTGTCGGCAATGACGCGACTGAGCTGTGCCTCACGGGTTGCGTTTCCTGGTGGATGGGTGGCTGTGTAGTCCCGCAGGAGTGGATTCAGGGAGCGACGCCTCGGTGCATGGGGCATACCGGCCCATTTCAAAGGACTGGGGTCATCGGGAAAGCGCCCGTAGAAGCTCGCAGCCGCACCCGCCCAGGCTTTGGCCGCACCAAGCTGTTGGACGTCACGGAAGGAGTCCTGGTCATGAGTCCTGGTGGGAGATCCGCGCAGGGAAGCAGCAGCCTCCTGCAACAAAGTGATGCCTTCTGAGTAGACAGGCCAGCCGCATTTAAGACTCTGGTTGAGAAGGTCAGGTGGCGAATAGGGAGAGGTCTGAGCTTCAGTACCCTCGCGAAGCAGTCGGATGGAATGCACGATGGCCGCATCAGGCAACCAGGCGAATTGTTGCGACAGGTTTTCGAACCAGGAGCACGGGAGGCGATTCCAGGCATTCACACGGAGAAGGTAATAGGCTCCGGCCACAGCAGCCAGCGGGTCGTGGAACTTCTCGGCCAGGAGCTTCTCCGCCAGGAGAACTGAGTCTGCAAGGGCATGGACGGCTCGGATGGAGTCCCGTGCCAGGAACTCCAGCAGGTTTTCAGCATCGGCGCGAAAGCCAGTCACGATGACCTTCATTTCATCTGCTCGTGGATCGCTGGAATCCCGCGGAGTGATCAGAACGCGAGCCGGGCCGCCGCCCGGCAGCGAAACGAAGCGCCAGGTGACTGCGGAGCCACCGATCTGCAGCAACCAGGGACAGGATGCAAGCGTCAGATCAAGCTGCCATGCGGACCGATTGCGATAAGTTCCTGTTGGGTTGAGGGGCTCTTCCACCCAGGCACCTGCTTCAAATCTCCACAGGCGCAGCCAAACCCTGTCGTATCGGCTCAGGTACAGGTCAACGGCGCCGGTTCCCAGCGCCAGCGGTGTTCGTGGGTTGAGCTTCGGGATGGCCCAGGCCGACCACTCGTTGGGCGCGATCGTGCTGTCGCTGAAGGTCACCGAGGCGTCCGAACGCCCTTGAAGGTCGATGCGCTGGGTCTCGGTTCGGCCGGACGGCCAGGTCAGACGCACGAAGACCAGCTCGGTCTCATCGAGGATCTCAAAGGAGGCAGGCTGGTCAACACTTGCGGCTCCCTCGGCGAGCACAGAGCCTTCGGCGTCCAGCACCTTGAGCGGCAAGGCATACCCGGTCTCTGAGCCGTCACGGCGTCCGTAGTCGGCGGCGTTGTAGGCCAGTGTGACGATGAGATTCTTCATGGCTGAGTATGAAGATCCAGTTTGTAGAAAGGTGGCACCAGCTCTTCCTCAGGGTGCACAACCGCTGGGAGTGCACCGGCTGGATCGTTGGCTCCCACCTCGTAGAAACCGCGTGGCACATCGATCTTGAAAATGCGATCAAGTTGCGTCTGCGCAAAGCGGTTGCCCTTGGCTGACACCAGGTAGATCTCGTAAAGCGCACGCCGCTGCGCCGGGGTGAGGTCAAGCCATACCTTCACCAACGGTGCGGCGGTGAGCCGTAACAGCGGGATCGAACTACCTTGCACCGATTGCTCGCTCACCTGCTTGCCAGTTCCAGCTGTGCCTGAGGCTTCGAGCGCGTAGTATTCGAGAAGTTGCCTCACGGCTGCTGCGATGCTTTCGCCATCGACGTTCCAGGTGGATGTCCCGGGCGTCTTGATTCCGGCGTAGCCGGACATGGCGGATAAAAGCGCTGAGGTGAATCGCGAGATGGCGCCGCCTAGTGGGGCGAAGGCAAGTTCGCCCTCCCCCGTTGCATAGATCGTGGTAACGGATTTGCGGATGACCTTCTTGGAGAGATCAACCGCCTGCAGAGCATTCGGATTGGCGCCAAGCGTCGTTGCAACATCGCGGGAGATCTCACGGCAGGCATCGATGAAGAAGTAGGTGGTCCCAGCTGCTTCTCGTTCGACAGCCCGGATCGTGGTGGAAATGTCGAAGGCTTGCGACCACGGCTGAGCTTTGCTGCGGCCAAAGTCTTCCGCGAGCAGGTAGTGCTCTGAAACCATGAGGCCATGGCCACAGAAATAGAAGACGCCGATGTTATCCGGATTGCTGCTCAACCGATCCAGCCAACTCTCGAAAGCGCTCTGGATGTTATCGCGCGTTGCCGGATCGAGCGGCTTCGCGCCGGTTGGGGTTTCAACGGTGAGAGGAACAAGATCGGACACAAGGGCTTCGAGCGTGCACAAGGGTGCAAGGTCGTTGGAAAAGCCAGCGGTCCCTGGGGCAATCGTGGGCGCCAGGAACCAGTCAATCAGCGCCTTGGTGGAGACCGGTGGCGAAGAGAGTTGCTTCAGCCCAAGCGGCTTGTTCGCGAGTTTCTTGGTTCCGCCGAGCAGATGCGGATAGCTGCCAACTCCCACGGCGAGCACGTGTGTGCCTGGCTGGGACGCATTCTCGTTGCTGTAGAGGAGCGTCATGGAACAGTCATCCCTGGGAAAGACGGAGAGCCAGGCGCTTATAGAAGCTTGGCCGCATGAAGTAACCGCCGTGTGCACTCAGGGAGCTGTAGCCGGTGTCGTAGTGGAAGTCGTTGACACCATCAAAGATGGGCTCGATCAGGTAACTCAGAATGTCGTTGGTATCGAGAACGTTGAGCCAGCGCTTGATCGAGTCTGGCCGCTTGAGTTGTCCTAAGGGAGGATTCGGGGGCAAGTTGGCTTGGCTCACAACATAAAGCTTCATCTCCTCAAACAGGCCAACCTGGGAGCCAACAGTGATCAGGCAGTCCACCGTGAGTGTTGGATCGAAATAGGTCAGGATGTCGTACACGATCTCGCCGCCAAAACTGTGCGCGATCACCACCAGTTTGTCGTCATCAGCGCTGCGGCTGGCACTGGCCTGCTGCAGCGCTTCAAGCACCGTAGTCACGATGACTCCGGGCGATTCCTTGGTGCCTCGACGTGACAGGTAGACAAAGGCATCTCCGGCAAATCGGGTCACCGTGGCATTCAGTTTCTTGCGGAGCAGCTTTGCCGCCTGTGCGGCAGTTGCGTCGGGTGCCGCATTCAGCAATCGGGACAGACCTTCCTTGAGAGAGTCGAGAATGCCTCCTGCGCCGAAGGTTTCCACCGTGCTGGCGTCAGCCTCGAAGTTGAGCTGATCGGCGAAGTTGCTTTCGGTCGCCGTCGCAACCCAGGCTGGGTTGGGGTTCTTTTGCGCGTACTCGACGGCCAGTAGATAGGAGCGTGCCAAGTCTCTTGCTCCCTCCTCCGAAGTCGCGCCAGCCATTGCGGATGCATAGAGAAGGTCAACGGCCGAAGTGAAATTGTGCTGAGCCTCGGCAAGGATATTTCCATCGGAGCGCGATTCAGCCAGAAGCCCAGTGACGCGACCTCGCGCTTCACCGTCTGCATCAGCACCGAAAGTTTCAAACTTGTCCCCGGGATTGGGAAGAACTGCCATGTTCCAGGCAAACTCCACACCGAACTGGCCCCAGTAGGGGCTGAGTAGTTTCAGCTTGTCAGGATCAAGCTCCAATGTTGGCGCTACAATCTCGCGCAGGAAACCGTTGCGCGCGGCCTCATTCTCGCGATAGCCCGCACCATCTCTATTGTTGACGCCATGCACAAAGACAATTGGCATGATTTAGGAGCCCTGCTGAAGGCTGAACAGAACCTGAGGTATTCTATACGTTTTTAGAGTCTGCCACAAGGCCCGTTCACCCTCCCTTGGTCTAACGTTCATCATCAGCGGCGGCGCGAAGCGCCGTTCGCTGCATGATGTTGTTAGGCAGCTTTGCTCCGTAAGCTCAGTTACTCATGGCATCAATGCAACAAAGTCCAGATAGGCAACACGCAGACGCGCAATGAACTGGTTCCTTTCCTGGGCCTTGAGGTGCCGGGACTGGGCGGCGGTCTTCTTCTCGTAGGGGTGCGACACCGGCAGGTGGTTCCTCCGCGCGTTCATGTCGCGGAAACAGCCCCCGACGCTGGGACAGTTCTTAGAGAACGGCCCCTTCGCATCCAAAGTAACGCCGAAGTCCACTAGCTGGCCCTTCTTGTCTACGGTCGTACAGGCCGCGGGGTGTCCCGTCGCTGCCAGGTGCTGCTGTAGCGCCAGGAACACGGTCTGGTTGAACGAGTTCTGGCAGGCGAGCCAGAACGAACGTCCACCCGCAAACGCTGCCTCGGCCTGCTTCAACAGACCGAGGGCATGGACGTACTCTGCAGCCAACAAAGTGTGCCAGGACTTACCACGAGGAACTCCATACCGAGACCTCAGAAGTTCTGCGATGGGATCGACCCGGGTACCCGGTGCAGAAATGACACCCAACTCCCGCAGGGTGTTAGCAACTTGCGAGGGCAGCTTCGACGGCGTCAGCCCAAAGGTTGCTGGCGTCAAACCTCGTTCGTGGAGCGCCGAACAGACTGACAAACCGGGTTCCGGCGCGCTCCGGACAAGAAACGTCTCGACGACCTCACCCTTGGCATATGCGCCGACCGGTAGGACTGGGGCCAGGAGGGATTGCAGGAGCGGCGCCTGGTACTTGAGCCACCGGCTGCGATGGCCGCCAGCCACCTCCTCAGAGACGCACAGGAAGTGGCAGGCACCCCAACGCTCCACGAAACTCTCTTGAGCCTTGTCCTTGGCAATGTTCACGGCACGGTCCGTCAGTACCCGCATATCCATGGCCGTCATCGATCGCGGTACCCGGCTGTACTTTGCCAGCACGTGCCACGCTTCTCCTCGAACGTAAGCATATGGATTGTTGACCACGATATACCGGCACATCCGCTCCACGGGCTTCCGATAGCCAAAGCGCCCGAGATAGGCAAAGAACGCATCCGCGTGCTCAGGGTGGTGTGGAATCAGCCGAAGTACGAGCGTCAGGAGGTTTGAGTCGGGCTCGGCACGGAAGAGGATGTACCGAAGCCTAGTCTTGTCCGTCACGCGATACGGCTTCCCACTGATCGCCGAGAGAAATGCGCCGCGCGCCTCCATTTTGTCGATCTTCTCTTTGCCCTCGCCCTCGTGCTGCGGGTCCGAGATGCTCGGGAGCATCCCCATAGCTTCATGGGCGCTTTGGGCACACTTGATGGCGAACTTCCCAGCTTGGGGAATGAGACCCCGCTCTCGGCAAAGCCGTTCGAGTTCGATGAGGTCGGCCCTAACTTCGTCCTCGGTCTCGCCAAAGAGGCGCACGTCATCAACATACCTCGTGTAGCCACGGCGCTTCTGTAACTCGCAATCGATGGGCAGCAAGAAGCACTCGGCGAGGAAGTCTGAGGCAAGTGGGCCTTGCGGAAGGCCGTGCCCGTGGCCAGACGCAGCGCGATCGGAACTCCACGTCTTTAAGCACTTGCCCATCCAGTCAAGATCGCTGTTGGTCGTACGGGGATAGATGGTGCGAAGTAGCAGCTCGTGCGAGATCGTGTCGTAGAACGCTGCCAGGTCGAAATCACCTACCCATCGTAGCCCGTTCTCATACTGCATCTCGATCCTCCGCTGAAACGCACCATAAGTGTCTTGCCACCGGCGAAAGAAGAAGATGCTGTCCTGCCTCTCCAGCAGGTTGCTGAAGACCACTTTGAATTGAAGCGGTGCGCGTTTCTTCTGCATCCGCTGCGCTGACAAGTTGGCAAACGCCTGCAAAACGATCTGGTCCTCGATGTTGAGCAATGCCAGCGGTCTATGAAGTCCCGATTGCTTGGGGACGTAGATGCGCTCTGGATGCCTCGGCTCAAACGAACCGCCGAGTAGCCGATGTTGCAGGTCCTGCAGGTTCTTCTCAAGGGCTACTTCGTAGGCGTAGTAGACGGGTCGATAGAGACGCTTGTACTGGTAATTACCGCCGGTCGTGATCCGACGCCAGGCCAGTTCGAGGTTCTGCTTACTTGCGAGCTGGTTGATCCTCATCCGTAACCCTCCAGGGGCTGATCACGGCTTCTCGGCTGCCTAACGCTTGCCATCACCTGGCCGCCGAGAGCCAGGAAGTTGAACAAAGATCATCAGGTGGCGGCTCAGGTGAATGGCATTGTTAGCCGATTTCCCGCCTGCATCACAAATCACCTGGTTCGAGGCCGGTGTGCTTTGCGATTCGAGACAGCATCCTTGGGCCAATCTCCTCGCCATCATGGAATGCAAAGACATAGTCCGGATAGTCTGCATGTTCAAGGGTCTTGTGAGATCCTGACTGACGCTTAACTCTCCACCCAATGCTCTGCAAGGCAGCCAATACTTTCTTGGCTTTGGCTGACGGCCAATTACTCATGCAGAGAGTGGAAGGGAAAATCGGATGCTGACTGGCTCGGATTCGCCATTTTCAAGCCGATCAGCGATTACTCGAAGGGCTAAGACTTCAGCTTTTGACATCGCAGCAGCAGCAGAGCCTCCATAAGCAAGGACTCCGGGTAGCTCAGGCACCGCACCGATCCAACGACCGTCCACTTCCTGTTCGCACTCCAACGTGAAATTCATGCTTACCTCTCAGCTCATGCCACTGTAGCTAAACACGTTCTCGTGCGCATCCATTCCTTCAACCCCGCCCAGCGCCATTCCCAGAGATTCGGCTAACGATTATGGATAGATCGTGCGCAGCCACGATCTTATCCGAAGTTGAACAAGCCTGCAGCTCTGGGGCCCAGGGGCTTACTGCAGAAACATCTGGCCGTTTTCCACACTGGCTTTATCTTCTGCCATGGGTAGAAATACCTGTCCTGCCTGAACCAGAGCTGTGATGACTGGTTCCTGCTCAGCTTAGGGGCGCAGTCCAGCCTCCAGGCCAGTTCTCTCCTTCTGATCCAGCCTGGATGGGGCAAGCAGGGCTATGGGCAGGCTTATCTTGCGCTCCTTCCTTGAGCGTTTAGCTGAGCAGTGGTCTCATGCCTCGCACACGAACAGCGAGGACTTCCATCACGCCGCCGCACTGGGGACACAGCACCGCTGGCTTGTGGCTCGGCTCAGTGCGATCGGGCAACACGACCCTCAGCAGGAGTTGCACCAACTGGATGAGGCGCTTGCCGTTGGCATGCAGCAGGCCAAAATCACGTACACGCCGAAACCGCCTTGGTAGTACATGCCGCAGCAGCAACCAGAGGAAGTCACCACCTGAGATGGTCTGGATGATTTCCATTCCCGCATTGTCCTTGGTGCGGAATGTCACCATTCCATCCTCGTTAGAGAGAATGTTCTTCTCCGGCAGCACACCACGGTACAGGTAGCGGCCAAGATAAATCAGTGCCTTCTCGCCACGGCCTACTGATTTGCAGTGCACCACCCACTCTCGTGGGATCGTGCTTTTCACCTGCAGGCCCAACTGCCGCATCCCCTCAAACCATTTCGCACGGAATACCCTGGCAAGGTTGGCCTCAGGAAACAGATAGCCCTTGGCCTTGCTGCGCCATTCCCTTCTTTGCTCATGAATCGCACCTGCTGGCACAATCAGATGCACGTGGGGATGGTAGTCAAGCCGACGGTTATGCGTGTGCAGCACTGCGTGCGCTCCGATCTTTCCCCTGAGCTTTGGATCACGGCGAGCAAAGGAATCGATCGTTTGCCAGCACGTTCTCAGCAAGAGATCATAGGTTGCTCTTTGATGCTGCCAGAACACCGGCCTCAGCTCAGCCGGTACCGTGAAGGTGATCAGGAAATACTCCACCGGCAGCAGCTTGGCTCGTTGTCGTTCAATCCACTGCTGGCTTTCATGATGCTGGCAATGGGGGCAACTGCGATGGCCGCAGGAATGGGGGATCTTGACACTGTGCTCACAATTGGAACATTGCAGCACCATCAGGTCGCTGCCTTGACGGCGGCAGCGTCGCATCGCCTGCAGGGCCTGGCGATGACTCGGCAGTAGCTGAGGGCCATGAAGACGCTCCAGGTCTCCCTGGTAGCGCTCCACCAAGTGGGAGAGAAGCATCATGACTCCTCCGCCCAGCGCAGCTGGAAGCCATTTAGCAGTGTTTCAATGCGATCACCGGTGTGATCGCGCACCACCTGGGTGATGTGGGCGTAGCGGGCCGTGGTGTTGCTATGGCTGTGGCCGAGCAGGGACTGGATCAGGCGCAGGTCCATCCCCTGCTCCAGCAGGTGGGTGGCATAGGCATGGCGTAGTGAGTGCACCGTGAGCCGCTTCTCGATCCCACACTCCAGGCGGGCTGCTCTGAGAGCTGCCTGCACGCCGCTGGCATCCATCGGTGCACTGGTGATCCGCACGATGAACTGGCTGCCGGCCGGACTGGGAAAGAGCAGCCGCGGATGGCGGTGGGTCGTCCAGAAGCGACGCATGGCCTGCAGCGTCAGCACCGGTATCGGCACGTAGCGATCCTTGCCGCCCTTGCCATCGCGGATGTGCACGCGCCGCTGGCTGCCATCAATGTCCGCCACCTCCAGCGCCAGGCCCTCGCCGATTCGCAGGCCAAGGCTGTAGACCACCAGCAGAAATATCCGGTAGCGCAACTTGCGCACCGTGTTGATCAGCCGATGCACTTCCTCGCGGGTGGGAACATCAGGCAGACTGCGCACACGTGGCGGGCGGATGATCTTGATCCATTCCATCTCGCGATCAAGAACATGGCGGTGGAAGAACTGCAGACTGCAGAGATCAACCTTGATCGTGCTCCACGAATACTGCTCCAACAAGGCAGCGAAGTACCCTTTCAAGTCATCAGGGCTGAGATCATCGGGGCAACGGTCGAAAGGCCCGCCACGCGACGCAACGTTCGGCTGTAGCTGTCAATCGTCTTGCTGCGTAAGCCGTGCAGCCTCATCGCTTTTACGTTCGCGTCAAAGAGGCGATCAAAGCGCTCCTGTTCGGTACTATTCATTGAGTTGGCTTCCCGTTGGGAAGATGAAGGGAATCAGCGCATCAGTAGATGCGCATCCCTCAGTGTCTTCCCGGAATCAGTCGCCAGCCGCAACCCAGCGGGGACTGCTCAGCTCTCGCCCTCAGCATCACCCTGTGTCATCCCCGCAAGGCGCAGAGCCTTGAATCGACAACAGTTGGCTATGATTATTCTTGTAATCTGCCGCGAAGCGGCTTAGTTCAACTTGTTATTGGGCGGATCCGCCTAAACCCCTAGATGCACTCTTCCTGTCCGCATAAGCCACGAATCTCTTGAGGCTGGCACCAGCAGAAACCTTTCCAGGCAACCCATCTGACCTTGTCTTTCAAAGCCTGTGTCAGTTTATGCGGACCCGCATTAAATTCCCAGGTCTGGCTTTTGCCCACCACTGGGCTGCTGGGCCTTCGGTCACAGGCCTACCCACTCATGTCCGACCAGGCGCTACCTGCAGGCCTCTACGACCACCCCTTCAGCGAAGCCATCCACCAGGCCCTCGCTTGCGGGCCGGCGGGCCTGGACCACCTTGATCCACTCGACCCCGCCGAAGCCCCCCAACGCCTGGCCCGCTACCTGCACAAGCTGAGCGAAGCAGCCCTGGCCTCGTTACCAGAAGCCCAGCGACAGCAAGAGCAGCTGGCGCTGGTGAACCAGATCGTGGCCCTGCTGCACCAGAAGGTACCCGCCGCTGTCCACCCCGGCGACCAGCTGCACCCCAGCGCTCGGCTGCTGCGAGAGCTGCGCGATGCTCCCTTGCTCCCTGGCCAGGTCCCCATCACCCGCCCCCTGATCCCCCTGGCCGATGGCACCCTGCTGATCAACGCGCCCAGTGAGCCCAGCGTGGGCCTGGCTCTGCAGGCGGAGTGTCCTTCAGCCGATCGGATCGACCTGCTCTGTGCCTTCATCAAGTGGAGCGGCCTGCGTCTGCTGCAGGAGCAGCTGAGTGCCCACCTCGATGCCGGCCGCCCCCTGCGCGTGCTTACCACCGTTTACATGGGCGCCACCGATCGCAAGGCGCTCGACTGGCTGGTGTCGCGCGGTGCCCAGGTGCGCGTCAGCACCGACACACGCCGTACCCGTCTGCATGCCAAGGCCTGGCTGTTTCACCGCGCCAGCGGCACCAGCACCGCCTACATCGGCTCCTCCAATCTCTCCAGTGCCGCCCTGCTCGATGGCCTGGAGTGGAACGTGCGCTTGGCGGCCCTGGAAACACCGGCCATGCTGCGCAAGTTTCAAGGCACGTTCGAGGCCTACTGGGAAGAGGGCGAGTTCGAGCCCTACGCCGCCACCGCCGAGCAGCAGGCCCGCATCGACCATCAACTCGCTCTGGCCCGTGGCGACGACTCCGCCATTGGATCCGCCGCTCAGGTGTGGTTCGACCTGCGGCCCTACGCCTACCAGCGCGAGATGCTCGATCAGCTGGCGGCCGAGCGTTCCCTCCACCACCGCTGGCACAACCTCGTGGTGGCGGCCACCGGCACCGGTAAAACCGTGCTCGCCGCCTTCGATGTGGCCCGGCTCCATGCCGACTTCCCCGAGCTGTTCCCCTCACCCGATCCGCCGCCGTTGCTGCTGATCGCCCACCGCAAGGAGATCCTCCAGCAGGCCCAGGCCACCTTCCGCCAGGTGCTGCGAGATCCCTCCTTCGGGGAGCTGTGGGTGGATGGCGAGAGACCCAGCCAGTGGCGCCATGTGTTCGCCTCGGTGCAGTCGCTCAGCCAGCAGGTCACGGCTGAGATTCCCGCCGATCGGTTCGATGTGGTGATCGTGGATGAGTTCCACCACGCCGCTGCAGCCAGCTACCGGCGCTGGCTCGATCACCTCACCCCCAAGCTCCTACTCGGGCTCACCGCCACCCCCGAGCGCGCCGACGGGCTCGACATTCTCCACTGGTTCGATGGCCGCATCGCCGCCGAGCTGCGCCTCTGGAGTGCCCTCGATCAGGGCCTGCTCAGCCCCTTCCAATACTTCGCCGTGGCCGACGCCACTGACCTCTCCGCCCTGGAATGGCGCCGCGGCGGCTACGTGCCGGCCGAGCTCAGCACCCTCTACACGGGCGATCACCGGCGGGTGGATCTGATCCTCAGCGAGCTCGACAAGAAGCTCGCCGATCCATCCCGCATGCGGTCCCTGGGCTTCTGCGTGAGCGTGGAGCACGCCCGCTTCATGGCCGAGCGCTTCCGCACCCGTGGTCTCGCCGCCGAGGCCCTCGATGCCAGCAGCCCCGCCGATGTGCGCCGCGATGCCCTGCGCCGCCTGCAACACGGTGAGCTGCAGATCCTCTTCGCGGTGGACCTGTTCAACGAGGGGCTCGACATCCCCGCCATCGACACCGTGCTGTTGCTGCGCCCCACCGAGAGCGCCGTGGTGTTTCTGCAGCAGCTCGGCCGGGGCCTGCGCCTCTCCCCCGAAACTGGCAAAAGCTGCCTCACCGTGCTCGATTTCATCGGCCAGCAGCACCGGCGCTTCCGCTTCGATCTGCGCTACCGCGCCCTGCTGGGAGGCAGCCGCCGCCAGTTTGAAACACAGCTGGAACAGGGCTTTCCCTTCCTTCCGCCCGGCTGCCGGCTGGTGCTCGACCGGGTGGCGTCGCAGCGGGTGCTCGACAACCTGCGCCAGAGCCTGCCCAGCCGCCGACCACAACTGATCGAGGAGCTGCGCGCCCTGGCGGCCGAGGTGGTGATCGGCCCCGCCTCCGGCCTGGCCGACTGGCTGGAAGCGCTGGGCATGGAGCCGGCCGAGTTCTACGGGATATCCACCGCCCGGTTTCCCGTGGGCTACACCATCCTTCGGCGCGAGCTGGGCTGGCTCAGAGTCGAGCCCCACCCCGAGGAGGAACGGCTCACGCGTGCCATCGGCGCCGGCCTGCTCCATCTGGACGACCCCGATCGCCTGCGTTGGCTGGCCGCCCAGCTGCAGGCCGACGTACCTCCTGATGTCACCGGTCTGGGCGATCGCGAGCGGCGCCAGTGGCTGATGCTCACCGCCCAGCTGTTCGGCACCGGCAAGCGCTGGACGCCCCTGGCCGAAGCCCTGGCGGTGCTCTGGCAGATGGGTGCCTGGCGAGTGGAGCTGGTCCAGCTGCTGGAGCTGCTGGCCGAGCAGGCGGATCATCGGCTCTACCCGTTGCCCTGGGCGTTGCCGGTGCCGTTGCGGGTGCACGGCCGCTATTCCCGCGCCGAGATCGAAGCGGCCTTCGGCATCCTGCGCGATGACGCCCCCTGGATCCACCGCGAAGGCGTCCTCTGGCACGAACCCAGCCACACCGACCTGCTGTTCGTGACCCTCAACAAGAGCGAAGCCCTCTTCTCCCCCTCCACCCGCTACCGCGACCTGGCCCTCGGCCCCTCCCTGTTCCACTGGGAGAGCCAGAGCACCACCACCGCCGCCTCCCCCACCGGCCAGCGCTATATCCACCACGAGGCGCGGGGGTCGCGGGTGCTGCTGTTCGTGCGCGAGCACCGGCGGGAGGGGGGCCGGGCCGGGGGTGTCACCGAGCCGTTTCGGTGTCTGGGGTTTGCCAGCTACGTGAGCCACGAGGGGGAGCGGCCGATGGCGATTCGCTGGCGGTTGGAGAGGCCGATACCGGCGGGGTGGATGCAGGGGATGGGGTTGGCGGTTTGAGAACAGCCAGACTGGTCCCACCAAGGCGCCGGCTCCATGACCTACCGCATCCGCCTGCTGGAAACCGAAGAAGGCTGGGCTGTGAGCTGCCTCGACCTGCCTGGCTGTCACTCCCAGGGCAGCACCCGCGAGGAAGCTCTCAGCAACATCCGCGAGGCCATCACCCTCTGGCTTGAGGTTGAGGCCGAGGAGTCCGGCGTGAAGACCGTGGAGACGCTGGAGCTGAGCGTGTAATGCCAAGGCTTCCGGGGATCAGCCAGAAGGAGGCGGTGCGGGTATTCCAGAAACTTGGCTATCGGGTGGTGAGGGAATCCGGGCATCTGATCATGAGCAACGGCGAGCGGCGCCTGGTCATTCCCCGTCATGACCCAATCAACGCCATCACCATGGGCGCGATTGCCCGGGATGCAGGTCTGACGGCTCAGCAGTTCCGGGAATTGCTCTGAGACAGGAGGATGAACCGCTGGCGGCTGGAGAGGCCCATCCCGGCGGGGTGGATGGAGGGGATGGGGTTGGCGGTTTGAGGAGGCAACCCCCATCAACCCCTCCTAAAGTGAGAGTCTTGGAGGAGTGCCATGGCCCTCGCCATCAATCTCAATAAAGAGCAGTCCCGTGCCCTCGCCGAGGTGGCGGTACGGCTCAACGTGGCCCAGCAGGACCTGGCGGCAGCTGCTGTTCGCGATCTGTTGAGCAGGCCCTCCGCTGACTTTGAGGTCGCCGCCTCCCAAGTGCTGGCAAAGAATAAGGAGCTCTACCGGCGCCTGGCTTGATCCGCTTTCTCAGCCTCAGCGAGGTTCTGGAGCTGCATCGCCGTCTGATCGTCACCTCTGGTGGGTTGCCCGGATTGCGGGACCTCGGCCTGCTGGAGGCGTCACTCTCCCAGCCCCGCCAGACATTCTCGGGTACTGATCTCTATCCCACTCTCGTCGATAAGGCAGCAGCACTTGGCTTTTCTTTGATCAGGGACCATCCCTTTGTGGATGGCAAACGCATCGGTCATGCCGCCATGGAAATCATGCTGATGCTCAATGGGTATGAAATGACGGCTTCGACGGAAGCAGCGGAAGCCACCATTCTGGCTGTGGCTTCCGGAGCGCTTGGGCGCCAGGCGTTGAGCGACTGGGTTCGGCAAATGATCAAGAGCTCGAAATGAGGTGATTCTGCAAACAGATCACCAGCCGCCTCATTCGGCCCGGAAAGGATGGGCGCCAGCTCAGGAGTTCCCTGGGGCTTCCCAATCTCCCTCGGCCTTGGCAATCCACTCCGGAACGGCCGACCAGGGCTCAACCATGGAGCACCTCGCCATGGTCGAGAGCTTCGCGCACAACCGGATCACCTCCCGATAGCGAATCTCGATCTCTTCCGGCCTCCGGACTAGAAGATCCAGGGGAAAGTGCGCCTGACAGAGTCGCCGCATCTCACGGATCTTGTCGAAGCCGCCTACTGCTGCGCAGAAGCCTGGCGGCTTCGGGATCCTGCGCGACGACGCCCCCTGGATCCACCGCGAAGGCGTCCTCTGGCACGAACCCAGCCAGACCGACCTGCTGTTCGTGACCCTCAACAAGAGCGAAGCCCTCTTCTCCCCCTCCACCCGCTACCGCGACCTGGCCCTCGGCCCGTCCCTGTTCCACTGGGAGAGCCAGAGCACCACCACCGCCGCCTCCACCACCGGGCAGTTGTCACCGAGCCGTTTCGGTGTCTGGGGTTTGTCCGCTCCGAAAGCCACGAGGGGGAGCGGCCGATGGCGATTCGATGGCGGCTGGAGCGGGCGATACCGGCGGGGTGGATGCAGGGGATGGGGTTGGCGGTTTGAGGATGCCGTTCAACTGGCTGCAGAAAGGGTGCCCAGCCACCCGGAAAGCCGCTGCCTCACGCCTTGGGTGATGGCAACGGCCCTGGCGGCGTCCTCTGCTTGGGCCTCCATCCCCGGGTAGCGAAACATCACCCCTCCCTGGGTGATCCGGGTCAGATCGGAAGGATCAGCCTCCCAATCCGGCATCAGGATCCCGAGCTGCCTGGAGAGTTCCCGCAGATCATGGATCTTCTGCACAGTCTGCCCATGAGCAATCAGGGCTGCCTTGAAGTACTTCTCCAGACACTGCTGAGCGTGAAAGACCACCGCATCCTCATGCCCTGGCTGCTGATGAACAACTGCATGGCCCGCCAATCTCCCTAGGCCTTGCTGATCCACTCGTCAACAACAGGATTGCGCTCAGCCATGCAACACCACACCGTGGTCGAGGGCTGCACGGATGAATGGGTCTCCCCAGCGGTAGCGCCTGGGTATGTCCTCCGGTCGCCAAAGAAGCATGTCCAGAGGAAACTCAGGGTGGCAAACCTCGCGGATTTCCAGGATCTTCTCCAGGGCTCTCCCTTCAAAGGGCATCACCACCAACACATCGGCATCCGACTCCAGACGGGCTGTTCCTCGTGCCATCGAGCCGAACAGAATCACCTGCTCCGGGGCAAACGCCTCCACCAGGCGATCGGTGAAGGCCTTCAGGGCTTCCTGAGTGACGAGCGGTGCCTTTCCCATGCTTCCATCATCGCCGGCTATGCCAGGTGCTTGACCTTCAGCCAGGCAGCCGCAGCCTGGCGCCACGACCTGCACCAACTGCTGGAGTTGCGGCCCTGGGCCCGGCCTATCCCGGTGCGCGTCCACGGCCGCTACAGCCGGGCCGAAATCGAAGCGGCGTTCGGGATCCTGACGGGCGACGCCCCCTGGATCCACCGCGAAGGCGTGCTCTGGCACGAACCCAGCCAGTGCGATCTGCTCTTTGTGACCCTCACCAAGAGCGAATCCCTCTTCTCCCCCACCACCCGCTACCGCGACCTGGCCCTGGGCCCCGCGCTGTTCCACTGGGAGAGCCACGAGGGGAGAGCGGCCGATGGCGATTCGGTGTCGGCTGGAGCGGGCGATACCGGCGGGGTGGATGCAGGGGATGGGGTTGGCGGTTTGAGGGGGCAGCGGCAATGGCCAAATCCCATCAGACTGAGCCCACCAGACCGGCGCCGATGGAACTCACCGCTGTGCTCACACCTGCGGAAGAAGGCGGGTATGTGGCCTTCAACCCTGAAACAGGCACCACAACGGAAGGGGAATCCATTGAGGAGGCCCTCGCCAACCTTCGCGAAGCCACCACTCTCTATCTGGAGGAGTTCCCCGCCGTGATCAAGGGCCACCCCCTGGTGACCCTGTTCACCGTTCCAGCGCATGCCTAAGCTCCCGCACCTTTCCGGTAGGGAGATCACCCGTGCGCTGGAACGCCTGGGTTTCAACGCCGTACGCCAGAACGGCAGCCATGTGGTGATGCGATGCGGTAGCCGGGGTTGCGTCGTTCCTCTCCACAAAACGGTCAAGATCGGCACCCTCGCGGGTGTGCTGAGGCAGGCCAAGGTGGATGTGAGCGAGTTTGTGGATCTGCTCTGAAACGGATCTCTCTTCTCCCCCTCCACCCGCTATCGCGACCTGGCGCTCGGTCCCTCCCTGTTCCTCTGGGAGAGCCAGAGCATCACCACAGCCGCCTCCCCCAGCGGCCAGCGGTACATCCACCACGAGACGCGGGGTTCACGGGTGCTGCGGTTCGTGCGCGAGCACCGGCGCGAAG
>NZ_JAYGIC010000119.1:0-22243 GCF_034931105.1 Synechococcus sp. CCY9201
CCGGCGGCGACGGCCTCCGAGCGGCAAGTCCTTGATTACCGCGCCTGGCAGCCTGGGGAGCCGCTGCGGCCTGACGGCTGCGGCATCCCGGCGCCCTCGGATCCGCAGGCAACGCTGGATCCGGCGGAGCTGGCGCTGCTGCTGGTGCCGGCCCTGGCGGTGGATCGCCGCGGCCTTCGCCTCGGCTATGGCGGTGGATGGTACGACCGCCTGCGGATCCTGCCCGCCTGGGGGGATGTGCCGGCGCTGGTGGTGCTGCCCCAGGGTTGTGTGGTGGAGGCGCTGCCGGCCGATCCCTGGGACGTGCCCTTCCAGGGCTGGCTGAGCGAAACCGGGCTGGTGCTGGTGCCCAAGCCCTGACCCTCAGGGTTCACCCCTCAGCCCCCACAATCATTGCAACCTTGTAACTCCTGGGCGCCAGGCCGCTGAGGACGCCGTGAATTTGGCAGGATCAGAATCTCGAAGTTCTGGTCGAGCCGGTTCTGATGCGTTCTCCCGCCCTCTCCGCCCTGACCGATTCCGCCCCCGAGCGTGTGCTCGCCTCAGAGCTCCAGGCCCGCGGACAGGCTGGTGGGTCATCCAGCGATGCCCTCTCGCTGATGGTGAGTTCGATGGTGAGGATGGTGCAGGCCGGAAAAAGCAGCGATAGTCGCTGGAAAGCGTCCTGAGGTTCCCCATGCGTCTCCGTGCCGTCGCGGTTCTGGTTCCGGCAGTGGCCGGAATCCTGCTCAACCCCTGTGCCGCCAGGGCCCATGCCGTGGAGAGCAGTCTGGAGCGCCTCAGCAGCCTCAACGACGACATGATGTTGCAGAGCCACTTTTCCAGTGGAGCGCCCGTCGCCGAAGCCCTGGTGCGGCTGATGCCACCCGGTGGCGGTGATCCGATTCTGGTGGGCCGTACCGACACCCAGGGCAAGCTGCGTTTCCAGCTGCCCGCGTCGATGGCCAACGCCGAAGACTGGGAAGTGCAGGTGGATGGGGGATCCGGCCATCGCGACTACATCGAACTGCCTGCCAAGGGCGACAACCAGGTTCGTCAGGTCACCAGCCCCCTCGGGATCGACGCCGCCTGGCAGCAGGAGCTCCGTTCTCCCGGCGTGCCACTGATCACCATTGGCCTCGCCTCGCTTGGAGGCCTCCTCTCGGCCGGGACCCTGGTGCGCCTTGCCCGGCTGGGCAGCCGCCGCCAGGGCTGAGCCGATGGCCAGCGGAAGTCCCTCCCTCGACCGCATCGTCGAGAAGCTCGGCAGCACCGCCGAGCCCAGACGCCGTTACGAATACGTGCTCTGGCTGGCCAAGAAGCTGGCGCCGTTGCCCGATCAGTTCCGGCAGGACGCCTACAAGGTGAAGGGCTGTGTGTCTCAGGTGTTCGTGGTGGGGGAGCTGGTCGATGGAACGCTGCACTGGCAGGGTGATTCCGACGCCCAGATCACCAAGGGCCTGCTGGCCCTGTTGATCGAGGGTCTTGAAGGGCTGACGCCGGCGGAGGCCGCTGCGGTGGATCCCGCCTTCATCGCCGCCACCGGGCTGCAGGCGAGCCTGACCCCATCTCGGGCCAACGGGTTTCTCAACATCCTGCGGATGATGCAGTCCCAGGCCGTGAGGCTGGGCCAGCCTGCTGCACAAGACGAGGCCGGTGCTCAGGGCGAAGATCCGGCGCTGGGCAACGCTCCGGCCCTGGGCAACGGTTGAATTCAGAGCGGATTTCTAGGATCAGTGGTTTGAGGGGCGTCAGCGACATGACCATCGGCATCGGCTTGCTCGGTCTGGGGACGGTGGGAGCCGGTGTCGCCGCGATTCTCAGCAGCCCCGAAGGCCGCCATCCCCTCGTGGGCCAGCTGGCCCTGCGTCGTGTGGCGGTGCGGGATCTGAGCCGGCCTCGCCCCGTGGACCTGGCCCCGGAGGTACTCACCACAAGCCCGGAAGCGGTGGTGGACGATCCGGCGGTGGACATCGTGGTGGAGGTGATGGGAGGGCTGGAGCCCGCCCGCTCCCTGATCCTGCGGGCCATCGCTGCCGGTAAGTCTGTGGTGACCGCCAACAAGGCCGTGATCGCCCGCTATGGCGAGGAGATCGCCGCTGCCGCCGCCGCACGGGGCGTCTACGTACTGATCGAGGCGGCTGTCGGAGGCGGCATTCCGATCATCGAGCCGCTGAAGCAGTCGCTGGGCGGCAACCGCCTGCAACGGGTCAGCGGCATCATCAACGGCACCACCAACTACATCCTGTCCAGGATGGCTGAGGAGGGGGCCGCCTATGACGCCGTGCTCGCCGATGCCCAGCGCCTGGGCTATGCCGAAGCCGATCCCGCCGCCGATGTGCAAGGCGGCGACGCGGCCGACAAGATCGCCATCCTCACCGGGCTCGCCTACGGCGGCAGCGTGCCCAGGGCCTCGATCCCCACGGAGGGGATTGACCGGCTCGACTCCCGCGACGTGGCCTACGCCGCTCAGCTGGGCTTCGTGGTGAAGCTGCTGGCCGTCGCCCAGCACCTCGGCACCGCAGACGATGGCACCGAGCTGCTGGACGTGCGGGTCCATCCCACCCTGCTGCCCAGACAGCACCCTCTTGCAGGCGTGCATGGCGTCAACAACGCCATTCTGGTGGAAGGCGATCCGGTGGGCCAGGTGATGTTCTATGGCCCAGGCGCTGGTGCCGGGCCCACCGCCTCGGCCGTGGTGGCCGACATCCTCAACATCGCCGGCATTCGCCAGGTAGGTGGTGCGCCGGGCCAGCTCGATCCCCTGCTGGCAGCCGGCAGCTGGCGCCGCTGCGGGTTGGTGGACGGATCCCGCACGCGGCATCGCAACTATGTGAGACTCCAGACCCGCGATCAGGCCGGTGTGATCGGCAGGATCGGCACCTGCTTCGGCGATGCGGGGGTCTCGCTGCAGTCGATCGTGCAATTCGAAGGGCAGAACGGCGCCGCTGAAATCGTGGCGATCACCCACGAAGTGCTGGAGCAGCATTTCCGTACTGCCCTCGATGCGATCGAAGCGCTGGCCGAAGTGGAGGCGGTGGCTGCCTGCCTGCGCACCCTCTGACCCCCCTGGCGAAGCACCCCGTCGATGCGGCAGAGTGACGGCCAAACACTGAAGCAATCCTGAAGAAAAGAGGCACCACCCAGCCTCAGGCAACGCCCCTCAGCCCCCGAGTCCAGGTCGCCATCCCCTCACCGACCGGCTACCCAGTAGCCGAGCGCACAACCCCGCCCCGCCGCCATCGGAAGGGTGGGGGAACCGCCGGACATCCGGGAGCGTTGTTTCTTTCCTCCCCCGACCATGACCTTCACGTCCACCCCCCCGCATCAGGGCGATTGCATCCGGATCTGCGGCGATGATCAGCAGCTGTATCAGGTGATCGGCGTTGATCAGGCCGGGAACCGCTGCTGGCTGCGCCGCTGGCCCCTTGCCCGCCATGGCTGCCCGGTTTTTGAGTTGCCTCTTCAGCAGCTCCAGCCCGGCTGCGTCACGCCAGCCCCTCATCGTCCCCAGCCTTTCGCGTCCCGTTCCTGAGACCCGCCCTGCCGGATTGTCTCTCTGCAGATGGTCAAGCCATCGTTGAAGGCGACAGAGTCCTGCCCATCACAGGCGGTCCGTTGGCCTTGAATGGCCCCACTCGAGCGGTGACCTTGTCCCCAGCTCTGTCTGATTCCGTCTTCGCCTCTGCTCTGTCGGCACCGGACCTCCCCATTTCCAGAGTCCTGGCCCCTGTCCGCTGCCTCCGCTCACACCCGGGATCTCTGCTGCCGCTGCTGGCCCTGGCGCTGCTGGTGCCCCTGTTGGCGGCCTGCCAGCCGCAGCGTTCGCCCACCCGTCTGGTGGTGGCGACCAAGAGCCGCATCGATTCCGTTGATCCTGCCAAGGCCTCCCGGATCGGGGCGATGCAGGTGCTCAGTGCCCTGGGGGACCCCCTCTACGCCGTCACCACCGATGGCCGCCTCGAACCCCGGCTGGCCACGGCCCTGCCCACGATCAGCAGCGATGGCCTGAGGGCCCGCATCCCGTTGCGCCGGGGCGTGCTGTTCCACGACGGAACCCCGTTCGATGCCGCCGCGCTGGTGTTTTCGCTGAAGCGCTTCATGGCGATCGGCACCCTCGGCTATCAGCTGAGTGATCGGGTCAAGGAGGTGAGGACCAGCGGCAGCCACGAGATTGAACTGGAACTGCATCAACCCTTCAGCCCCCTGCCGCGGTTGCTGTCGGCCATTGTTCTGACGCCGATCTCCCCCACCGCCTATCGCAACCATCTGGACAAGCCGCTGAACGAGCGCTTCGTCGGTACGGGGCCGTACAAGCTCACTTTCTTCGGCGGCCAGCAGGTGCGGCTCACCCCCTGGAGGCGCTACTGGGGCCCAAAACCTGCCAATGACGGCATGGATCTGGTCACCCTGAGCAATTCCACCGCCCTGTTCGGGGCGCTGCGCAGCGGCGAAGTCGACGTTCTGCTCTCCAGCGGCCTGGAGATCGACCACGAACAGGCCCTGCGGCGCGATGCCCTGGCCGGTCGGCTGCATGAGGCCCGCGGCCCGGCACTCTCGATCGGCTTCCTCTCGCTGCTCACCGACCAGCCGCCCCTGGACAATCCCACCCTGCGCCAGGCCATCGCCCACAGCCTGGACCGGCAGACGATCAGCCGCCGGGTGAGCCTGGGGATGCGTCCGCCGCTGCGACAGTTGGTGCCCCCCAGCCTGCCGGGTTCCGATCCCAGTGCCTGGCCCGCCTACAACCCCGCCGAGGCGCGTCGCCTGTATCGCGCGGCTGGATACTGCGACGGCAAACGCTTCAGCCTGCCGCTCACCTTCCGCTCCGACATCCCCAGTGACCGACTGTTCGCCCTCACCTGGCAGGCCCAGATGCGGCGCGACCTGGGCGATTGCGTGACCCTGGAGGTGAGCGGCATGGAATCCACCACCGCCTACGACCAGCTCGCCAATGGAACCCTGGTGCTGTTCTTCTACGACTGGATCGGCGATTATCCCGACGCCGAGAATTTTCTCGCCCCCCTGCTGAGCTGTCAGGAGCCCCAGGGCAACCGCTGCGCCAAGGGCAACAGTGCCCTGAGCGGCTCCTTCTGGACCGCCCCTGGCCTGGATCGGGAACTGGTGCTCAGCAGCCAGGTGGAAGGCCCTGAGCGGATTGGCCTGTTGCGCGCCATCCAGCGGCGCACAGCCGCCGCAGTGCCCTATCTGCCGGTGTGGCTGATGGAGGAGGGCGCCTGGAGCGGCGCCCAGGTGAGCCCACCCCTCTTTGATGGATCCGGGCGGGTGCGGCTGGAGGCGCTGCATCGACTGGGTCCCGGAACGGCATCCGGTTCTGGAGGGGAGGCCGGCCGATGAGTCGCCGCAACGAGCTGCTGCGTTATCTGGGGGCCCGCCTGGCCCTGGCGCCCCTGATGCTCTGGCTGATCGCCAGCCTGGTGTTTCTGTTGCTGCGGGTGGCGCCCGGTGATCCGATCGATGCCCTGCTGGGCCCCAAAGCACCCGCCGCGGTTCGAGAGGCCCTGCGCCAGCAGCTGGGCCTCGATCAGCCTCTGACGGTGCAATACGGCCATTTCATCGCCAATCTCCTGCACGGTGACCTGGGGGTCTCCCAGGCAAGCCAGGAGCCGGTGGCGGCGATCATTCGTCAGAGCCTGCCGGCCAGCCTTGAGCTGGGGGTCACGGCCCTGCTGCTGGCGGCGATGGTGGGTCTGGCCGTGGGCTTCAGCGGCATCGCCCGGCCGGAGGGAAAACTCGACCTGGCCGGACGCCTCTATGGCATCGGCACCTACGCCCTGCCGCCGTTCTGGGCGGCGATGCTGGTGCAACTGGTGTTTGCCGTCTGGCTGGGCTGGTTGCCGGTGGGCGGCCGTTTCCCTCCGTCCCTGCTGCCCCCCACCGGCACCGGCTTCTACCTGTTCGACAGCTTCAGGGCGGGCAACTGGAGCCAGCTGCAGGGCACGGTGCGCCATCTGGCGTTGCCTGCCGCCACCCTCGGCCTGCTGCTCAGCGGCATCTTCGACAACGCCCTGCGCCTCAACCTCCGCCGCGCCCTCGACTCCGACTACGTGGAGGCGGCCCGCAGCCGCGGCCTGGGGGAGGCGCGGGTGGTGCTGCGCCATGCCCTGCCCAATGCCCTGCTGCCGGTGCTCACCATCACCGGCATCACGGTGGCTTCCCTGATCGGCGGGGCCCTGCTGATCGAGGTCACCTTCTCCTGGCCCGGCATCGCCTTCCGGCTTCAGGAGGCGATCAGCCAGCGGGACTATCCCGTGGTTCAGGGGATCGTGGTGGTGGTGGCGGCGCTGGTGGTGATGGTCACGGTGCTGGTGGATCTGCTGGTGGCCCTGCTGGATCCCCGCATCCGCTTCTGATCCGCCATCAGCGGCTCAGATCCTTCTGCCAGCGGCGGGCCGCTGCGGCGTCGAGCACATAGGCGCCGACGCCCTCCTGCAGTCGGTGCTGGGGCGGAAGCAGGTCAGGACCCGTCAGGCCCTGGAGGAACTCGACGCTGACCCGCAGGATCAGGTTCTGCACCCGCTGCGGCTCCACCCCCACCAGCTCCTCGCCCAGCTGGAAGAGGACCTCCCCACGGCGTGAGACCCGCACAGGAGAGAAATGGCTACCCCCATCCACCACCACGAGGCGGCTGCGGGGCTGGCTGGAGGGCAGAAACAGCTCAAGCTGCTCACTCACCGGCGGCGTGATCAGGTCGAGGCTGCCGCCCACCATCAGCAGCGGCACGCTGAGGCGATCAAGTCCACGCCGAGGCCAGAGCAGGCTGCCGAAACCATTGAGCACCACCACCCCCCGCAGTGTTCCCTCCTGAAGAGAGGGCGGCGGGCGCAGCTCCAACGAGAGATCCGCCATCTGGCACTGGAGCAGCCTTGAGAGGTTGGTGATCGGCAGGCGGCGCAGGGCCTCGCGGCAGCGGCGCTCCAGCCCGGGCTCCGGCGCAGGTGCGCTGGCCAGAAGGGCGGTCATGGCGCCAAGGGAATGGCCCATCAGCACCACACCATCTCCCATCGGCGGCAGCACACCATGGGCCTCTGCCGCCAGCACGGCCTCCAGATCGGCCAGCCGATCCGGCAGGGTTTCGGCCCCGGGCGGAGGCTTTGCTCCGGCCAGCAGGGCCCGCATGGCCCCGGCATCACTGCCAGGGTGCTGCAGCACCACGGCAGGCCATCCCCGATCCGCCAGGGCAGCTGCCAGCCAGCCCAGCTGCTCGGAGTTGCCGCCCAGACCTGGCATCAGCAGAACCCAGGGGCCTGGCGCCTCCGTGCTGCGGCCACGCCAGAGTTCCAGCGGCAGGGGAGCGTCACGGTGATCCACCGGAAGCAGCAGGCGCTGCATCTGCACCTCCGGAGCCTCGCTGAAGGCCAGGGGACGCTCCTGGCGATCCGGCAGTTCCATCCGGCGCAGCCGTCGCAGGGCCCGCTGCTGCAGACGCAGCTGGTCGCGCCACTGTTCCGCCTGGGCCAGCAGGGTGTCGAGCTGCAGGTGCAGATCGTCGGCGGGCATGGCACTCAGCAGATCCAGCACGGTGACCTCGCCCCGCTCCTCCAACAGACGCCGCAGGGTGTCCTGCAGCAGGGCGGTGGAATCGCGACCATCGGCGTCGGTGAGAAGACTGCCCACCTCCACGAGGATCCGCTGGCCGGCCCAGCTGGTGAGCAGCTGCTCGCCGAAGGTTCGGGAACGCAGCAGTGGACCCCGCAGCAGGCGGCTCAGATTGTTGCGACTGCGCCCATCCATCAGCTCCAGCCAGACCGCCAGCTCACCTTTGCTGAAGTCATCGCCAGGTCCGAGCTGGCTGTCCTGCAGTCGGGTCCGGCGGCGGCTCCAGGCCTCCAGCTGCTCCAGGTCGATCGGAATCTCCAGACCGTCGAGGTGCACGTGCAGGCGCTCTGCCGCTGCCACGGGCTCGGCCGGCAGCCCGATCAGGCCCAGCAGCAGACTGGCCAGCGCAGACCAGAGACAGCGTGCGCGGTTTGACGGAGGAAACAGCGGAGTCAGAGACGGTTGCAGAAGAGGTGGCCCGAGCGGGCTCCTGGTTTCACCAGTTTCCCGCGCCTCTGCGTGAACTGGTCCTGATCCGGCTGATCGGGTCTCTGGGGGCTGGCGGTGTGGTCTATCTCACTCCGATGGTGTTCCACCAGGCCGACTTCAGCGCCAGCAGCGTCACCCAGGGACTGGCACTGGCGGCCCTGGCCGGCACCGGTGGGCGCCTGCTCTGTGGCCTCCTGCTGGATCGGGGCCTCAACTGCACGGTCCCCGTCCTGATGGCAGTGCTGCTTTCCCTGGCGGGTGACAGCCTGCTGGCGGGAGCCTGGGGCTGGTCAGGCTTCCTGCAGGGCCAGCTGCTGCTGGGGGCGTCCATGGGGCTCTACTGGCCGGCGATCGAGCTGGCGGTGCCCTTGAGCTGCGAGCCGGTTTCTTCGGCACGGGGCTATGCCCTGGCACGCAGCGCTGATGCGGCCGGGATCGCAGCGGGGGCGCTGCTCGGGGCCCTGCTGGCCTGGGGCGGCCGGTTGCGGGGCATCTATCTGGTGGACATTGCCTGCCTGGTTGTGATGGCCCTGCTGCTGCTGCTGCGTCCTCTGCCCGATCCGAGGCCCCGATCCCTTTCCAGGACTGGTGACACCTGGCGCAGCTGGCTGCCTCCTCTGCTGCCGTTGCTGGCACTGACGGTGCTGGCCACAGCGATGCCGGCGCTGATGCAGAGCGCCCTTCCGCTCGACATAGTGCGCGGCGGGCTGCAGCGGCCACCCCTTCCGGATAGCCAGGGCGCCCTGATGATCGGATTGCAGCTGGCATTGCTGCTGCTGCTGCAGTGGCCCGTGGGGCAGGCCCTGGCCCGTCGACCGGTGGGCACGGGCCTCGGGCTCAGCCTGGTGTGCTTCGCCTGCGGCAGCCTGCTGCTGGCAGTCTCGGCCCTCCACGTGGGTGGAGCCTGGTTGATCATGCTGGCCCAGTTACCCCTGGCGCTGGGTCAGGCTGCCTTCCTGCCGATCGCCAGCGAGGCGGTAGTGGAACTCACACCGCTGAAACACCAGGGGCTTGCCCTGGCACTGTTCTCCCAGTGCTTCGCCGTGAGCGCCCTGACCGCACCCCTTCTGGCCGGCCAACTGCTGGATCGCCAGGGTCATGGCGCCGGCCTTTGGCTGACCATGACTTTGCTGTACCTGGTGGGGTTGCGTCTGGTGCGCCTCCTACACCCCCGTGCCGCCGGCCCCAGGATCTGAGTCCGGCACAGCCGCGGCGCCACGCTCACGCGCGGCGATCCAGGCCTCATGGGGCAAGGGTTCCGTGCCGTATTCCCAGTCGTCGTAGTCGGGATCGTTACGAATCTGTTGATGCACCTCCTTCTGCGCCTCAAAGTTGTGGGGATGCTCCGGGCTGGCGAGATTCTTCGCCGACTCGATCGGTTGGCTCGACGGGGATGGCTGGGATGACGGCATTGCATGCCTCCGGTGTTGACCTGGATTCTTGCCCAGCCGCCACCGATCCGACCACAGGCTGAGATGTGTGTGGCCGGCGCGGGGGAAGCATCGAAATTCCGGCAATCTTGCATAGAGTGAAGCAGATCAGCTTCAACGGGCCGTGCAGGAGGCTTGATGACACGGCACGAGGAGCATTCTCCGCAAGACCGTCCCGACCCCGATTCTGATCGGGTGAGTGAGGAGGCACTTGGTCAGTCCTCTGCCGACATCTTGGATCCCGCCCCTCCCCGCCACCTGGATGGGCACCAGTCTGACGAGCCCCATCGGCATCTCTACCTACCCCGGAAGCCCATCCGACCATCCCCCCGGCCCTTTCTGGAGGTGCTTGAGGAAGGTGGGGTCGAGGCGTCCGGTTCACGGGTGGATGCATGGCTACCCGATCTGCACGACCTGATCGAACACGAGCGACTGGATATCCACTTTCAGCCGATCCTGTCGCTGCGTCAGAAGACCGTGGTGGGGGTCGAAGCGCTGGCGAGGCCGCACCGCATGCGCGTGGGTGAAATGTTTGCCAAGGCGGCCGCCGCTGGTCGGCTCCTAGAGCTGGATCGCCTCTGTCGCCGCAAAGCGCTGGAGGCCTACAGGCACTTGCCCACGATTGGCCGGACAAGGCCGCTGCTTTTCGTCAATATTGAGGCTTCGGTGATCGACCGAGCGGTGGTTCACTCGGGATCCATGCTGAGCACGGTGGAGTCCTACGGGATCAATCCCAACGATATCGTGATCGAGGTGAATGAGAGCAAGGTACTCGACCCCGACTCATTAAGGAAGTTTGTGGATGCGCATCGCGATCTCGGCTTCCTTATCGCCATTGACGATCTTGGCGCCGGTGACAGCAACCTCCCCCGCATTGCCCAGCTGCGGCCCCACATCATCAAGCTTGACCGCAACTTGATCGCCGGAGTGGATCATGACTTCTTCAAACAGCAAACGATCAAGTCGCTGGTCAATCTCTGCCGCAGCATTGGGAGTCTCGTCCTGGCGGAAGGCGTCGAGACCCTGGAGGAGGTGGATGCCTGCGCCTCTCTCGGCGCTGAGTTATTCCAGGGTTTTCACTTCGATCGCCCCAAGGCTCCTGTCCACCTCGACCTTCCTGCCTTGTTGCCAGCCTTGGTCTCTGCTTCGCAACGGCAGAGGGACAATGCCGTGGATACCCTCCACGCCCGGAAACAAGTTGGCAGCGTCCTACATCGACTCGCCGGAATCGCTTGCGAACGATTGCAGGACTGCACTCCCGAAAATTTTGATTTAGTTCTGAAAGAACTGGTGCAGAACAACCCTGAGATCGAGGCCATTTACCTGTTGGACAGCCAAGGGATTCAGGTGAGCCAAACCCACATGTCCCATCCAGTGATTGGCCTCAAAAGCCGGCTATTCGGTCCAGCTCCCCGCGGCACGGACCACTCTTACAAGGAGTATTTTTTCAGTCTCATCCATGCTGGGCTGCAGCGTTACACCACGGACAGCTATATCAGTCTTGCCACTGGGCGACCTTGTCGCACCGTAACCGTGGTGTTCGAGCATGATTCAGATCAGGCTTTCGTGCTTTGCATCGATTTCAAGGTTTCAACCTGACCCAGGCTTCCATCGCGTGACCCGCAGAACTGCAGGGATCTCTCCCGCCGGCAAGCCTCCTGAGAGGCTGAACCCGATCAGCAAGAACAGAACCAAAGCGGAGTGAAAGCTTGCAACCGTGTTGGCGAATACAAAGCCTTTCACAGCCATGCTCTTACTATAATTCCCAGGACGCTCGTTGCGAAGCGAGGGTCTGACGTGCTTACTCCTTTCCCAAGGATGGAAGATCCAGCCCCGCGGACTCGAAGGGAGACTACGGCCACCCCACAGGCGCAGATTTCACTCGATACCAGCTTGTCTGAAGAGATTCCACAACAGGATGACCAGACCAGTTGCGATGCCTTGGCAGAGCTGCTGACCAATCAGGATTTAGATATTGAATTCCAGCCGATTCTTTCGCTCCGCCATCAATCTGTTGTTGGAATCGAGGCCTTGGCCAGGCCGCGCACCATGGGCCTGGTGCAGATGTTCCTGGAAGCGGAAACCACCGGTCGCATGCTGGAACTGGATCGGCTCTGCCGTTTGAAGGCCCTGGAGAGCTACAGCCGTCTACGGTTCGCCGAAGGCTGCCGTCCGCTGCTGTTTCTCAACTTCGAGTCTTCAGTGATCGATCGTGGGGTCCTGGGCTCCGGCTGGCTGCTGGAGAGGGTCAAGGCCTCGGGTCTTGAACCCAGCGACGTCGTGATCGAAGTCAATGAAAGCCGGGTACATGATCTCGAGTCCCTACGAGACTTCGTTGATACTTATCGCCGGCATGGCTTTCTCATTGCACTTGACGATCTTGGAGCAGGTGACAGTAATTTGCCCCGCATCGCCCAGCTGCGTCCCCACATCATCAAACTCGATCGCCATTTGGTGGCCCATGTGGATCGCGACTTCTTTAAGCAAGAAACAATAAAATCCCTGGTTAATCTTAGTCGTAGTATCGGCTGCATGGTCTTGGCCGAAGGGGTTGAAACCCATGCCGAAGTTGACACCTGTGCCTCGTTGGGAGCGGAGCTTTTGCAGGGTTTCTTCTTTGCAAGGGCCAGGAAAGCTGAACAGCTTGATCTTCCTAGCCTGCTGGAGCCCCTTGCTCAGGCAACACGTCGACAGCGCACCCATGCCACTGATTCACTCAAGGCCCGCCGCCAGCAGAGTTTAGACCTGCAGCGACTTGCCCAACAAGGGTGCGCAGGCCTGCAGAAGGCGAAGCGGCAGGACTTTGATGCGGCCCTTTGGGAATTGGTGGCCAACAATACCGGCATAGAAGCCGCCTACCTTCTTGATGACCAGGGAATTCAGGTAAGCGAAACTCACATGGCCTCCGATGTCACAGTGCTGCCTAGCCGCCTCTTTGAGCCGGCCCGCCGAGGGTCGGATCACTCCTTCAAAGAGTATTTCTTCAGCCTCATTGATACGGGCCTTTCCCGATTCACTACAAATAGCTATATCAGCCTCGCAACGGGCAACCCCTGCCGCACCGTCGCGGTACTCCTAAGGCATATGCAAACCGCATCCAATTATGTGCTTTGCATAGATTTTCGCATGCCCGCATCTTTTTCGTCGCATTTTTAACTTCGATATCGTCAGACATTGAACAAGAATTCCATGACATCACCTTCGGCGACTTCGTACTCCTTGCCTTCGCTGCGAAGCCAGCCACGATTGCGCGCCTCCACCAGGGAACCGGCCTCCAGAAGCTGGCTGTAGCCGATCGTCTGGGCGCGGATGAAGCCCCGCTCAAAATCGGTGTGGATCACTCCCGCGGCCTGTGGCGCCGTCATGCCGGCCGTGATCGTCCAGGCGCGGGTCTCCTTTTCACCCGTGGTGAAGTACGTGCGCAATCCGAGCAAGGAATAGGTGGCGCGGATCAGGCTTTGCAGCCCACCTTCCTCCGCCCCAAGACCGGCCAGGAACTCAGCTCGCTCCTCCTCAGGCAGCTCGATCAGCTCGGCCTCCACCTGGGCGGAAATGCGCACGGTCTCGGCGCCCTCCTGAGCAGCAACGGCCTTCACTTCGTCGACGAAGGCATTGCCGGAGGCGAGGTCGTCCTCGCTCACATTGGTGGCGTAGATGATCGGCTTGGCGGTGAGCAGGCCCAGGGGCTTGATCAGCAGGGCCTCCTCTTCGCTGATCTCCACCGTGCGGGCCGCTCCGCCCTGCTCCAGCACGGCCTGGATGCGGGCAAGAGCTCCGTCCTCGAGCTGCGCTTCCTTGTTGGTACGGGTCTGCTTCTTGAGCCGCTCGCGCCGCTTCTCCACCTGGGCCAGATCGGCCAGCCCCAGCTCGAGGTTGATCACCTCGGCATCACGGGCAGGGCCTACCGAACCAGAGACGTGAATCACATCGTCGTTCTCGAAGCAGCGCACCACGTGGACGATCGCATCGACTTCGCGGATGTTGGCCAGGAATTTGTTGCCCAGTCCCTCCCCCTGGCTGGCCCCCTTGACCAGGCCGGCGATGTCGACGAACTCAACACGGGTCGGGATGATCTCCTTACTGCCGCTCACCGCTGACAGCTGCTCCAGTCGAGGATCCGGCACCGCAACCACGCCCGAATTGGGTTCGATCGTGCAGAAGGGGTAGTTGGCGGCCTCGGCCTTGGCGTTGGCCACGAGGGCGTTGAAGAGGGTTGACTTGCCCACGTTGGGCAGTCCCACAATTCCGGCTTTGAGCATGGTCCGAATCTAATCGCTGCCAGCCAGGCGCCAGTCGGATCCAGAGCTGCGGGGGAGATCCGTCCCGGTGAACAACCCCAATCACGCCGCGAACCCGAAAGACTGGGGCACAGTCGGAACCAGGCCCATTCCCGTCCTCGCCCCCCTGCGGCCGCGTCGCCGGCCCGAACCCGCCCCCACCGGACATCCCAACATCGACGGGCTCACCGGGAGCCCGTCAGTCAAGCCCCTCTGGCGACGGCGACGTCTCTGGGCCGGCACCCTGGCAGTGCTGGTCGGTCTGAGCGGCACGGCGGTCTGGTTGCGTCAGTCGGGCCAGAAGGGCCGCAATCTCGATCCATACACCGTGCTGGCCCGCCAGGGCTCCCTTCCCAGTGTGGTGAGCGCCAGCGGCGAACTGGATGCGGTCAGGCGGGTGAACGTGAGCCCGAAGCGGCAGGGGCTGCTGCAGGAGCTCTACGTCGAGGAGGGCGACCGGGTGCGGCAAGGCCAGGCTCTCGCCCTGATGGACTCGGGTGATCTCAATGAACGCCTGAAGGAACTGCAGGCCAATCTGAGCTCGGCCGAGGCCCAGCTGGCCCGCACCCGCAGTGAATGGGAGCGCCGCCGCCAGCTGTTCGCCAGCCAGGCGATCAGCGCTGACGACTATCAGCGGGCCCTGGGGGCCTTTCACGTGGATGAGGCCAACGTGGCGGCGGCTCGTCAGCGGCTGGAGCAGCGTCAGGTGGAACGGGATGAGCTGATCGTGCGGGCCCCCTTCGATGGGGTGATCACCCAGCGGTTCGCTGACCCTGGCGCCTTCGTGACACCCACCACCACAGCGTCGGCCACGGCCGGTGCCACCAGTTCCTCGGTGGTGGAGCTGGCCCAGGGGCTGGAGGTGCTGGCCAAGGTGCCCGAGAATGACATCGGTCGGCTACGGGTGGGCCAGATGGCCAGCGTGCGGGTGGATGCCTTCCCCGATCAGCGCTTTGCGGCCCGGGTGCGGCGCATCGCGCCGCGTGCGATCAAACTCAACAATGTCACCTCCTTTGAGGTGAAGCTGCAGCTGATCGATCCGCCGCCGGAGCTGCGCATCGGCATGACCGCCGACATTGATTTTCAGGCCGGTCAGCTGCGCTCCGAGACCCTGGTGCCCACCGTGGCGGTGGTGACCGAAGCAGGCAAACCTGGTGTGCTCAGGGTCGGCCCCGAGCGCGAGCCCACCTTCCAGCCCGTGGAGCTCGGATCCAGCAGCGGCAAGGACACCCAGATCATCACAGGCCTCAAGCCTGGTGAACGGGTGTTCATCGATCTTCCCCCCTGGGCCAGCAAGCGTCCGCAGACGGACTGAGTGAGGGTGGACGGACGGACAGCAGGCCAACTAGGGACAGGCCGACTGAGCGTCCCCGCCATTGAGAAAACTGCGCGCGGCCTCCAGGATGCGTCCGCTGGCCTGCCCATCGCCGAAGGGGTTGTGGGCCTGGGCCATGACCGCGTAGGCCGCGGGATCCTCCAGCAGGCGACTGGCCTCCCGCAGGATGTCGCCCCTGTTGGTGCCGATCAGACGAGCCGTGCCGGCCTCCACCGCTTCGGGGCGCTCGGTGGTGCGGCGCAGCACCAGCACCGGCTTGCCGAGGGCTGGAGCCTCCTCCTGGAGGCCGCCCGAATCGGTCAGCAGCAGCGCGCAGCCCCGCATCGCCGCCACCAACCTGTCGTAGTCGAGCGGTTCGGTGAGGAAGGCGCGAGGATGGTCGCCCAGCAGGGCCTGCAGGGGCTCCCGCACGGTGGGGTTGCGATGCAGCGGCAGCAGCAGGGCTGTGTCGGGAAAACGCTCCAGAAGATCGAGAAAACCCTGGCCGATCTGCTGCAGCCGTTCGCCCCAGTTCTCGCGACGGTGCACCGTGGCCAGGAGCACCCGCTGCCTGCTCCAGTCGAGGCCGGGCAGATCCCAGTCCGGGGCCGTCTCCGCCATCAGCAGCAGAGCATCGATCACCGTGTTGCCGGTGGTGAGAATGTCGCCCACCACGCCGGAGGCGCGCAGATTGCTGGCCGATTGCGCCGTCGGCGCGAAGTGAAGCTGGGCGAGCTGGGAGATCAGCCGGCGATTGGCCTCCTCAGGGAAGGGGTCAAGCAGGTTGTCGGTGCGCAGGCCTGCTTCCACATGCCCAACGGGGATCTGGCCATAGAAGGCCGCCAGGGCTGAGGAGAAGGCGGTGGTGGTGTCGCCCTGGACCAGCACCAGATCAGGGCGATGCTCGGTGAATTCCTGTTCCAGGCCCTGGAGGGCGGCGCAGGTCACGTGGGTGAGGGTCTGCTTGGGAGCCATCAGTGCCAGATCGTGATCGGCCTTCAGGCCGAACAGCTCCATCACCTGGCTCACCATCTCGCGGTGCTGTCCGGTGAGCACCACGCGGGTGGTCAGGTCCGGGGCCTGCTGAAAGGCACGGATCACCGGGGCCAGTTTGATCGCCTCCGGCCTGGTGCCCAGCACGATCGTGACCAGTGGCATCCCGCCCCCCAGCAGCAATGCCCGGATCCTAGGGATGGTGGCCTCCCGGCCCGATAGGGGCGAAGCTGGTTGAACCCGACCCGTTCCGCTCCGGCATGGCCCAGGCCGACTCTCCTTTTCCGCCTTCGCCCTTCCCCCCGACCGGAACCACGGCTCTGCCCTCCCCTTTTCCCGGTCCCGCCCAGCCACCACCCCCTGCTTCGCCTGGTCCGGGGCTGCAACCACCGCCGCCGCCACCATTCGCCCAGCCTGTCTCCACCCCTGTTGCATCGGTTGGACAGGAGGCTGGTGGGTACGGAAGCCAACCGGCCACCCTCGAGGACATCGTGCGCCTGGCCCACGAGCGGAACCATTCAGATGTCCACCTGGGCGTCGGCGAAGAACCGCGCTATCGGGCCCGCGGAGAGATGGCGCGCACCGGTTGGCCGGTCACCGACGCCGCGACGTTCCAACGATGGCTGCGCGAGATGCTGACGCCGGCTGAGATCGATTCCTTTCAGCGGGACAAGGAATTCGATGGAAGTTTTGCTTTCCCCTTTGCGCGAGTCCGCATCAACGTGCTCGATTCGTTGCGGGGGCCGGGGATGGTGTTGCGGTTGATTCCTCAGAAGATCGCGACCCTGGAGGACCTACACCTGCCCCCTGTACTCAAGAAGCTTTCTGCCCTTCCCAAGGGCATGATCCTGGTGACCGGTCCGACTGGCTCCGGTAAGAGCACCACTCTGGCGGCGATGATCGACTGGATCAACCGCAACATGACCCGCCACATCATCACGATTGAAGATCCGGTTGAATTCGTGCATGAAAGTCGAGAGTCCCTAATCCGCCACAGGGAAGTTGGCCAACACACCAAGCACTTTCACAATGCCCTGCGTGCCGCTATGCGGGAAGATCCTGACGTGATCCTGATCGGTGAAATCCGTGACCAGGAAACCCTGGCCACGGCGATCGAAGCGTCCCAGACGGGTCACCTGGTGTTTGGAACTCTGCATACCAACTCTGCTGTGAAGACCGTGGAGCGGGTGCTGGGGATGTATCCCCCTCAGGAGCAGGATGCGGTGCGGCGGGCGGTGTCCGAAACCTTGCTGGGGGTGATCGCCCAGGGCCTGATCAAGACCACGGACGGCAAGAGGGTTGCGTTTCACGATATTTTAATCAACACAGATGCTTGCAAGGATTACATTCAGCGTGGCGAACTCGGCGAGATTGAAGACATCATGAATCGCAGCAGTTTCGAGGGCATGGTGACCGCCAATCAAAGCCTGATCAAGCTGGTAGAAGATGGTCGCGTGGAGGGCTTTGATGCATTGGCCGTCAGCCTCAGGCCAAACGAGCTTGCTCAGGCCCTGCGTGGAAGGACATGATGCACTGAAGGGATCAATCCGCCTGCCTGAATCGGTGGAAATTCAGTCAAAGTCCTGACAGGATCAGGCTCAGTTCGTTATAAGGAAAGGCACCGATCAATGCCCAGCCGCCAGGCGTGCGATCAGAAGAACCGAGAGCCCAACGGATAGTCCCAGCATCGCCAGTCGGCCGTTCCAGATTTCCGCCTGGGGCGTAAAGCCTCGTCGCCAAGCGTTGAGCTCCTCCGGTCCAACCGGCTCAATCACGGTCTCAGACTCAACCCCGCCCGGAAGGGAAGCCTCCAGCGGCGTCACAGCAACCTGACCTGAATCGCCCTCCACTGAACCTGCGGGCACCTGATCCGCCTGAACAGGATCGGTCGTGCCCACAACCTGGCCCTCCTCAACCGGCGCCATGACGACCAGTCCTCAGCGAATCATTCCACCCTAGGGCGATCAGAAACAAGCTGTTGCCTCATACAGGCGCTCCGCCTGCACCAGCGGCAACCGCGGCGCCACCCCCAGATCCATGGGGCTGCGGCAGCCCTGCGAGAATCTCTGGGCCGCCGCCACCCCCACCATGGCGGCATTGTCGGTGCAGAATGCCAGCGACGCCAGACGCCATTGCAGATCGGCCTCGGCGCAGCTCTGCTCCATCCGTTGCCGCAGGCGGCGGTTCGCCGCCACACCGCCTACCAGCACGATCGTGGCCAGGCCCTGATCGCGGGCACAGCGGCAGCTGCGGTCCACCAGCACGTCCGCCACCACCTGCTCAAAGCTCGCCGCCAGATCTGCCACGGGCAGCGGCTCACCCGAGGCCTCGAGCGACCTCACGAGGCGCAGCATGGCTGTCTTCAGGCCGCTGAAGCTGAAGTCATAGGGGTAGAAGCCTCCCTCCGGCCTCGACACCCGCCCTTTGGGCAGGGCAAAACGATGGGGATCGCCCGCTTCGGCAGCGGCCTGAATGGCGGGTCCTCCGGGGTAGGCCAATCCGAGCAGGCGAGCCACCTTGTCGAAGGCCTCGCCGGCGGCGTCGTCATGGCTGCGGCCCAGGGGTTGATAGCGCCCGGGACCCTCGACCCGGATCAGTTCGGTGTGGCCACCACTCACCAGCAGCACCAGATGGGGCCCCGGCGTCAGCGGAGATCCGAGCTGCACCGAGCAGAGGTGCGCCTCAAGGTGATGCATGCCCAGAAACGGCAATCCATGCAGGCGGGCCAGGGTGCGGCCCGTGACCGATCCCACCAGTAGGGCTCCCACCAGGCCCGGCGCCACCGTGGCGGCGACCGCATCCAGCTGAGGGAGCGCCACACTGCTCTCGGACAGCACGGTGGCGATCAGCTGGGGCAGCGCCTCCACATGCCGTCGCGAGGCGATTTCAGGCACCACGCCGCCGAAGCGCGCATGTTCCTCAACCTGAGAAGCCACGGCATGGGCCAGAACGGTGCGATCCCGCACAATCGCCGCTGCCGACTCGTCACAACTTGTTTCGAGGGCAAGAATCGTGGCCATGGACTCTGGGGGCCGCTCCTACTGTCCGGTCGTGACATCCTGCCCTGCGGCCGAACTCCCTATGCGCCGTCTATTCGCCGTCGTTCTTTCCGCCTTTCTCATCTTTGGCTTCGCTCCGTCCGCCAGGGCTGATGTAGCCGGTTTGACCCCCTGTGCCGAGAGCCCGCGGTTCCAGCAGCGGGCCGGCGCCGCCCAGACCGAGCAGGCCAAAGCTCGCTTTGCGATGTACAGCAAGGCCGTCTGCGGCACCGATGGTCTGCCCCACCTGATTGTGGATGGCCGCTGGAGCCACGCCGGAGACTTCATGATCCCTGGAATCGCCTTCCTGTATATCGCCGGTTGCATCGGCTGGGCTGGGCGCTCCTACCTGCAGGCCATCCGTGGCACCAAGGACGCCACCACCAAGGAAATCCAGATTGATCTCTCCCTGGCCCTGAAGAGCACCCTGGCAGCCGCCAGCTGGCCGATTGCCGCTTTTGGTGAATTCACCAGCGGCAAACTGCTCGAGTCCGACAACAAGGTCACCGTGTCGCCCCGCTGAAGGCAACGGGCTGTTGATTGTCACAGCCTTTCCATCGCGGCAGGCTGATGTCCTGCTCCCTAACCGCTTCACCCTTCTCTGACATGAAGAAATTCCTGACCACCGCTCCGGTGTTCGCGGCCATCTGGTTCACGATCACCGCCGGCATCATGATTGAGTTCAATCGCTTCTTCCCTGATCTGCTGTTCCACCCCCTCTGAAAACAGATTGATTTCAGAGGTTCAGGGAAGCTGTTCCTTCAGGGCTTCATCGATATCCCTTGAACCGCCATCACTGATTCTTTGCTCAGACTTGTCTAGTCTTGGCGGCCCCTTTTGGGGCCGCTTTTTTGCTGTCATGCACGGCATTCTTGCCCCGGAGCCTGCTGGGCTGGCGAGGTTCTTTGCCTGCAGCTTGTGATACTGCCTGGCTGCCATCAGGTCCGGATAATGGGAGCAACGCTCTGATCAATGGCATGGTTTCGGCTGAGTCGATTCAGTGTTGATGCTGGGATCACCATGCTTTTTTACCCAGGGAGATCGATCAGGCAGACCGGATCAATCCGACAGATCGGGCATCGGGCCGATCAGCTCACGCCTCAGTACACGTCAGCTCTTGCTGGTGCCCAGATCCATGAGCTGTTCCAATTCCGCCAGCGCCACCTCAAGATCACCGTTCACCAGGCAGGCATCGAACTCGGCGGCGGCGGCCAGTTCCACCCTGGCGCGCTCCAGGCGCTTCGCGATGGCGGATTCGCTGTCGGTCCCGCGTCCGCGAATCCGCCGCTCCAGCTCTTCAAAAGAGGGAGGCTTGATCAACAGCTGCTGGCCGGCCGGGAAGGAGTGACGCACTTGCCGGGCCCCTTCCAGTTCGATCTCCAGCAGGACCGGCCGTCCTTCGGCGAGATGCTGCTCCACCGGCTGCCGCGGGGTGCCGTAAAGGTTGCCGGCGAACTCGGCCCATTCGAGGAAGCCGCCACCGGCCACCTGCGCCTCGAAGGCCTCACGGCTGAGAAAGAAGTAGTGCACGCCGTCGACCTCACCGGCCCGGGGCTGGCGTGTGGTGGCCGAGATCGACAGCCAGATGCGTGGCTGGCGCTGCAGCAGGCGGCTCACCAGTGTGCCCTTGCCCACGCCGCTGGGACCGGTGATCACGGTGAGCCGGGCGGACGACGCGGCGCGGGCCATGGAAGTGACACTGCTGCGCAGCAGAGTAAGCAGCCTCGGCTGTGAACCTCTGCCAGCGGTGATGGTGTCAACCCAACCCCTCCAGCCTCTGGATGTGACCAGCCTGCGGGCGGTGCTGGGGGAGCTGCGGGCTGCTGTGGTGCCGAGCCGCTTTGAAAAGGCGCAGCAGAGCGCCTCCCACACGGTGCAACTGGGGCTGCGCAGCCTCGACGGCATGCGCTGGCTGGAGATCAGCTGGATGGCGGAAGCCCCTCGGCTGCTGGCGATCCCGGCACCGCGCCGTCAGGGTGATGGCAGCACCCTGGCTCAGCAGCTGCAGCATGGCCTGAAGGGGCTGGCCCTGGTGGAGCTGGCACAGGACGGCTGGGAGCGCGTCGTGCACCTGCGTTTCGCGGCCCGTCCGGGCGAGCCTCCCCAACGGCAGCTGGTGGTGGAACTGATGGGGCGCCACAGCAACATCTTTCTGCTCGACGCTGAGGAGCGGGTGATGGCCCTGGGCCATCAGGTGCGGCAGGGACAGTCGCGGCTGCGGCCGATCGGCAACGGCGATCCCTACCAGCCGCCGCCGCCCCTGGGCGGCGATCGCCCCGATCCGGCCGAACCGTTCGAGAGCTGGCAGCGGCGCCTGAGTCTGCTGCCCCTGCCCCTGGAACGGGCGCTGCGGGAGAGCTATCAGGGCATCAGCCCGGCCCTGGCCCGCCAGCTGGCAGGGGAGTCCGCGGAGCAGAGCGCCGCCTGGTTGGCACGGTCTGTAGACACCATGAACGCGGCCGGTTGGTCACGGTTGTGGCAGCGGTGGTGCGCCTGGCTGAGGGCGGTGAAGGATCAGCGCTTTTGTTTCGATACAGCTGGCCCCACGGCCTACCGCTGCTGGCGGGTTGATCCGGCTGCGGCAGATCCTGCTGGGCAGGAACCGTCCGGAGAGAATCCCGCTCTGGCGGAGCCTGGGGATGGCCCGGCGCAGGCCGGCGACAGCCTCCCCATCAACACGGCCCTGGCTGGCTACTACGGCACCATGCTGGCGGCGCGGGAGCTGCAGCGTCGGCAGCACCAGCTCGCCCAGCAGCTGCAGGCCGCAACCGAGCGTGAACAGCGGCAGCTGCACCAGCAGGAGGCGTTGGTGGAGGCGGCTGGCGGTAGTGAAGCCCTGCAGAGCCAGGCGGACGCCTTGCTCAGTCAGTTCGCCCTGTCCCGTGAGCAGATCGACGAGGCCCAGGCGCTCTACCGGCGGGCCCGCAAGCTGCGGCGCTCGCTGGCGGCGATCACACCGCGGCTGGAGCGGCACCGCCAGCGGCTTGCCTGGCTGGAGCACAGCCGCACCTTCCTCGATCAGGCCGATGGCGTCGAGCAGCTGGAGGCCCTGGCCGAGGAGCTGCGGGAAGGCCCAGGAGGACCGGAGGGAACGGACAGCCCCAGGGGCGCAGCCCTGGCGCCGCAGCCCCAGCGGCGCGCCCATCGCCGGGCGATGGCCAG